>JAHFQF010000118.1 GCA_023266435.1 Legionellales bacterium
TGGTGCGGACGGGTGACACGTTGAGTATGCTCCACTTTATGCGGCTCTGCGGGTGCGGCTCTTTCATGTAAGCGTATTGGATATAACCCTTCGCTGTGCGCAGAGCTTTGAGTATCATCAGCAGCAGTGCTCAGAGTAGTTACTGGGGCTTGGGTTGCCTGCCTGGCCACAGGTGGGAGTTGAAGTGTATTGAGACTTGCTTGGGACAGCCCCTGCAGAAAAGGTGCTTTTTGTACATCACTAAGCGCGCTGAAAATAGTGCGTAATATTTCGGTTTTCTGTGTAAAGGTGGACTGATCAAGCGATTGAGCCAAAGACTGAATTGTTTGATGCTCTACGCTCTCGATGATCGCAATGAAAAAATCACATAATACTGCGTCAGCTTCTTTGCCAGCAGGATCCGCTGTAATGTAGCCTTTTGTTAGATTCAGCGTCTCCCCTATAACAAGAAGTGTTAGACCGGTATAAGAGGAGGGCAGGTTATCAAGAGGACCTAGTACTTTATAGGTGGCCTTGTCGCTGGCTCTGTTTTTTATAAAAGATTTGCCTTTTGTAGTTTGAATCGTATATTCAAACCCATGGACTTGGAATTTCATAAGGATCATAAGTCGAATAACCTGTTTTTTAAATATTAGTGGGCCAGTTTACATTACTTTTTGTTAGTTTTGAAGCTTTTCTCTTTATTTGTGTAACAGCTGCTTGCCTTTTTCGGTGCTCTATCTAGATAATAACAACCTTTATGGTTTAAAGGGACGCGCATTTATGTCAGCCATTGAAAGACAAACAGTACCTACAGAAGAGCTCAAGCACCTTTCTATTATTATGCCAGTCTATAATGAGGCGCATAATCTCTTACAGATCATTCGACGTGTGCTGGCGGTTTCCCTCCCTAAAGAGTTGGTCATTATCGATGATTGCTCTACAGATGGGACCCGCGCTATTTTGGAGCAATTGGCAGCAAACCCTAAGGCCATTTTGGCTGATTATCAACACTCATCGCTTAAGATTTTTTTTTCACGATAAAAATCAAGGCAAAGGTGCTGCGATTCGTACGGGCATTGAACATGTCACAGGAGAGGTAACCGTCATTCAAGATGCCGATCAAGAGTATGATCCGGCAGAGTATCCTAAATTATTACAGCCCATTTTAGCTGGAGATGCGGATGTGGTGTATGGTTCTCGTTTTAGAGGGGAGTGTCGCAGAGTACAGTTTTTTTGGCATACCTTGGGCAATAAATTATTGACACTTTTATCCAATATGTGTACCAACTTAAATCTCACAGACATGGAAACCTGTTATAAGGTATTTAAAACAGACATTCTCAAACGTATTCCTTTGCGTTCAAATCGCTTTGGTTTTGAACCAGAAGTGACTGCTAAACTGGCGAAGTTACGCTGTGATATTTATGAGGTTCCTATTAAGTATAAAGGACGTAGTTATTCTGAGGGTAAAAAAATTAATTGGAAAGATGGTATATCTGCGATTTATACGATTTTGAAATTTAGGTTTATTGACGATTATAAATAAAATAAGATCTGTTGGCCTCGCTCATGGGCTGTGCGCGCTGGTATCTACTCGCCTCACAACAACCTACATACCGCGGCTTGTCCATGGTATTCGTGAGTACACTTCGTTATTAAGAGTAGAGTCTTGGCGACACTAAGCACGCGATATTTTATGATTAGGTGGTGTTCGATGAAGTGCGGCTTTCTTCGTATAAGTGGTGCTGTCTTTTTGAGGAGAGCCTAGCATCGCTTGTAATAACTTGGCCTCTTCGTTGCGGGCAGTTAAAATGGTCATGCCATTGACCAAGTTTAATTTTTCACACTCAGCAAGGCGGTCCTTTAAAGGCTCCCATAATGCAATGACCTCAACTTGATACTGAGGAGGGAGTTGCGAAATGGCTTTTTCCATCGCGGCTTTACTTAACACGTCTGGTGCTAAAATGGACTTAAAATGCTCTCCAAAACTTTCCATTTCTTGAAGCAGCGGCATCTTATCTTTGGTGAGAGATTCTAATTCATTTAATTCATGATGCACGACCAATTGTTGCTCTTTCATCAATAAATCTCTAAACAGAGTTGCTTGTTTGAGGAGCTCTGTCATGAGCTTAACGAGCGCTTGTGCTTTTTCTTCAGACATATTTTTAGCCTTTTGGCAGTATGCTATCCAAATTCAATAAGGCATCTGCGATGCTTTCAGCACTTTTAGATTTTTTCTCACCCGTTTGTAAAATACCCAATTGACCACTGGCGACCTTTTCTTTTGCGGCAGCCACTTTGTCTGTATCCACCACGGGCAATTGGCGTAAGCGCTCAAGTGCAGCCTCCATAAAGCGAGACGCTTGAGGAGAGGCAGTAGTAATATTTTGAGGGGCAGAATTTTTTTGATCCGTATTAATGCCAGGCTCTTCGGCTACTTTTTGTGGGGGGTCAGACGTGATCTTAGGACCCAAAGGACCGATGTGATTTGTCATAAATACACTCCTTAATGCTTAGTTACAGTATAGCTAAAAAATCAATGATTGCCCAATGGGACCTCTATCGATCCATCTGCCAACACAAGCCCTTCGATAACTCGCGATGAGCTAATGTTACGAACCTGAATCCAATCCCCTTTGGCACCGTCTTTTAGTGCCAATCCCTCAGCAGTGACGACAACGCCAGCGCCTTTACTCAATATTTTCACCTGGGAGCCGCGCTTAACCACGGTAGGCAGCTCTAAGTGCAGGGGCGTTACAACTTCACCAAAACGCAGGGATTTTTTTACAGCCATGCCGGCGACTTCTTTAGGATCGGTATAATATCCACGTGTAATGGTACTGATGTCCATTAGGCGCACCGCAACATCATCGGCAGATAAGATCGCATTGCGTGTGACATTATGATTGATGGTAATAACCTCAGCCATTTTTTTGACAAATACTGGCACATATAAAGTCCAACGCTCTGTTCCTTGACAACTGACGCTCACAGTAATTTTATTGCTTTGATTCATTGTGTTGGGAAGTGATGCCTGCAGTGCGCCATCGCAGGATTTTAATTTTAAACGTTCGTCCATTTTTCCTGGCTCGACTATCAGCTCATAACGGTCATCGCTTAAAGTTTCTTGGACATGGCTTAGAGCTGCTTCTTGAATAGATGCCAAACTTTGATAGGTCTGTTCAGTGTCAGCTTTGACTACGTGGCTAAAACATAATAATGCAATGAAAAAACCAAGTCCGCTACACCATAATGCCCTGATATCCATACTGCTGTATTCCCGCCTGTCAAAAAAAAGTCATGGTTTTCATGTGTGAAGTAGAGGAGTGCAAAGAGAGTGCCAATATGAGAAATATCAAAATATTACAGAACTTTAAGCGGGAGTGGCGTGTCATATAAATACTAACAAATAGAGAGTATTCGTGTATATACCTAAGATGTTTAAAAATTCGAGGATTTATCCAGATGAAGTTTTCCGAACCAAGGAATAGTCGTCGATACTATTGCGAGGTGAGGAAGGCTGCGGAGGGTTAGATTCGAGCAGTTAGAAACAGGTCTTTTGGAGTTTCTTGGGTATGTACCTCTTAATCAATTAATATGGATGCTAAAATGGCAAAATATAAGAGATTACTTAATGAAAAAAGTGGTACAGGGTTTCGTAAACCAGGCGTTATAACACAATGGTTTATGTCTAAAGTATTACCTTCTTTGACAAGATATACATTACCTCAATTGAGAAGGATGAAAGTTGAGCAAGGTTCTGATATTCATCTTGGTTCAGCAAGTAAACAGTCTGATGATATATCTATCACAACCATTGAATATCCTTATTCAATATTAAATGCCCAGCAGCGCGCATGGGCGGGTTTGCCAATAGATGGTAAAAAAGTGACTTTTTTTGATTTAATTCCGCCCCGAAAAGAAGAATATTATAACAATAAATTTAAAGCTATACAGCAAGAAATTAAACAGTTAATGGCTCGAGCAAATCGTGGTGATTTTAAGGGGGAAATAGGTGGGATAGATCATTTTCAATTGGCAATCTCTGAAATACTAAGCAAACAATTGGCTTTTACCGAGGGCGTTGGTGATCGTCAGGATATGAAACGCATAATATTACCAGTAATGATTTCAGATGATCCTGTGATATATCAAGGCATAGAATATGAGATTAAAAAGAAAAATTTTGGCGAATCATTGCCTTATTTTGTATTAGAGCCTCTTGCCAATCAAACACATGGAACAAAAGCTAAGCCCTGGGTTGCTATTCGTGGAACGCATTTAGGGCAGTCTGAAGGAGCCAAGGAGTCGGTGTATGTAGATGCGTTATCAGCTACAGGATTGCATGGTGGCCCGATCTCACAACATGATGCTGAGTTTAAGGAATTATTTGCTGAGTTGCATAAAAAACATACATCAGTACAAGTAACAGGTCATAGCATGGGTGGTTGGGCAGCACAGGAAATTGCTGCACGTTATTGTAATGAAAATGACCTAGTGATAGCGCTGAGTCCCCCGAGTGCTAGCCATGAAGCTGGACAACTTTTTGAGCAAAAGAAAAAGGATAACCATGCCCCTGTCTGTCTTACGGCATGTCGTAAAGACGATGTGGTTCCTAAAGCAGGAAAAGAGCCGCATTTAGGAGATGTATATCAGTATGATCCTGGTAAAAGCAAAGACAAAGGAGCTTTCTTTAATCACTTGACAGCAAATGAATTTTCAAGTGGGCCTGTTCTTTTTCAAAAAGTATCTAAAAAAGAATACGCTGATCAATCATCGTTTTTTGGATCAAGAAAAATATCCAATGTGATTAGGAGGGCTGGTGGTTGGTTGATTAAACAAAAAATCAAAGCACATAAGCTGCCTAGATGGCATCATAATGCGAACTCAAGCGTCACATTGTCTGAACCTGATGCGGGTGGTAAGGCTGATTTGTCATCAACTACGTCATTAGCAACACACAGCAAGAGTCATTTGACTGATCTTTCGCCGCCAGCACCTGTCATTGCCTCAGGGCAAAGATGTGTTTTTGCCGATCTGATATTAAAGAATCCAGAGTTATTTTTGCAAGAGTTCCGTGATCAGAATGCGCAGCATTATGCTATTGACTATGTGACCAAGGTGGTATGTCTGGAAAATCAAGAGTATCAGTATACAATCACTGAAAACAATGGCATACCAAGCATCAAAGTGAAGGTTGGATCTGATGAGTATCAGTTTTCTTTTAAACAGATGCAGGATGCACAAAAGAAAACGGTATATCTATTAGAGGCATGCACTATGAAACAAACAGCGCAGCCCCAAGAGAAGTCCATAACTGATTCTAAAGCAATGGCTGAGTTTCTGAATAAATTCGTTCATAGACCACTCCGTAAAGGGAGTCATGTGATCGACTCTACTTGCTTACAAGCTCCCAGTTCTCCGAGCCTGAAGCAATGAGCAGGTGTTTTTCTTGGGAAATCTGATAGAATGCTGGTTTTCTTTTCCATTTTCTGGTTTTTAATATTATGCATATCTGGGTAGACGCGGACGCCTGTCCTAAAATGATCAAAGAGATCCTCTATAGGGCTGTCAAGCGCACTAAAATCAAAATGACGCTGGTCACTAATCAAAATATTTGGTTTCCTAAATCCCCTTATGTCAGTTTATTGCTTGTAGACGGGGGATTTGATGTGGCAGATCATCGGATTGTAGAAGAGTTAACACCTGGTGATTTGGTCATCACGGCAGATATTATTTTAGCGGATGCAGCGTTACAAAAGGGTGGCCAAGTGTTAAATCCCAGAGGTACACTGTATACTGCAGAAAATATCAAAAGTCGCTTATCTACGCGTAACTTAATGGAAAATTTAAGGGACTCTGGTGTGATCACTGGGGGGCCGCCCGCGCTGAACAAACAAGACATCCATGCTTTTTCATGCCAATTAGATAAATTGTTAGCATCATAATATACCCAAGATACTTCGAAATGCATGTTTCTAGCTGCCCGAGTTTACCCAGCTGAAGCCTTCTTCGCCTCGCAATAGTGTTGGACTATTTCTCGGCTCAGAAGACTGCATCTGGTTAAATTCGCTTTGCTATAAACGACGCATTTTGAAGTATCTTGGGTATATACTGATTCCAGTCTGAAATTAGGAGTTGGTCATTGCGAGCACAGCGAAGCAATCCAGGCTTTGGTTGCTGGATTGCCACGTCGGGAGTACCCGACTCGCAATGACGACGTTTTCCTAAAAGCAAAGTAGAACGATATATTCTCAAATCGAGATGAGTATCGCATTAGCCTCTTTTGAGACGAGGTTGGTGAGTATTATGTTGTCTGGATAAAGACACTGCTTTTTCTTGTCGACGAGAGGACTCAAAGTGAGTCGTCATTGCAGGTTGCTCTGCAGTTAACTCTCGACGTGGGCGCTTTGTTGAGGTTGGTTTAGAAGTTGTTTTTTTAGGTCTCAGATCTTTTTCTGTGCACAATATCCCGGGATGCGCTATCAGCTTTGTTCCAGCATAATAAGCGTCTAATATTGCCAGATCTCTTTTGTTTTCTTCGCTAGGACGGCCCAAGCCCCTATTAAACTTCCTGATGAGAAATGTGCGCAACGCTTTGACGCTGGTGCTGTCGCCTAGCCACCAAATATGATTGGAATTTTTATCTCTTTTATCAGCGATGACATGAAAACCAAACCTGCCATCAATTTTTCCTGGCTTGCAGTGCGCGCTTGATATGAAATCTTTATCTTCAATAGGCTTAGCAGCATAGATACGTCTTGCTGCTACCAGCTCGCTGAGTAGTTGATTGACAGCTTCAGCTGCTTGAAATCGTGTGGGCGCCGGTTGTGGTGTGGTGCTGGTTGGTTTTGAGGTTTTTGTGCGTGTGGTGGTCGTTGGTTTTGGGGATTTTGTGCGTGTAGTGGAAAGCTCTGTTGATGATAATGTCAACGTTGATGTTGATGTTGATGTCGATGTCGATGTCGATGTCGATGTCGATGTCGATGTCGATGTTAATCTTGACGTTGATGTAGGCGGCGACGTTAATCTTGACGTTGACGGTTCAATCGTGTCGGGTAATTCTGTTGTTGTTAAGTCACCCTCGAATCCTGGTGTTGACGCTATACTTGTTCGCGAAAGTAACAAAGCTAAGATCACAGCAGTTTTGAAATTTTCCGAGTTGCAGGGGGTACTATAAGATGGCATAACACTACTCCTTATGTATACGTGAAGAACCGAAATCCAATCTACATGATCCCCACTTTCGCGTCAATAGGTAATCCCCCCATTTTTAAATGACACCAGAAGTAGAGTCCTATGCCTATGCTACTAGAGCTAGCTTCTGTTTTGGGGTTATTCCTCCTATTGCTGTATTTGGTCTTTCGTTATTGTACAA
>JAHFQF010000119.1:0-5010 GCA_023266435.1 Legionellales bacterium
GCATATGACTATGATGGAACAAGCTTAAAACTTGCATACAGGTTTTCTCCGGCCATGAGTGTGCTGAAAGAGTACAATAAAAATAGCCAGGTTTTTTTACAAAGCATCGGCCATTTATGGCGCTGGGCAGCATGGTATTGTTGTGGGCATATCTCAGAGGCGGGCAAGGTGATGGGGCTCGCCGAGTTTGGTGATGCAAAGAAATACGACTCAATCAAAGCAGTACAATTTCTCAGCGACACAGAGGAGCTGTATATTAATTACGCAAAATTGTTTCAAGACTGCACACATCCCAACATTTTTTCTACTGATATTTCAGGAAACTCCCATTACGCAGATATTGCTGCAATGATTCAACGGGATACAACCAATACCTTACTGGCCCTCTTACAATTTCTACGTAAAAAAACACAATTAGAGACGTTGTATTATTCTGGTGGTGTTGCTTTAAATGTGGTGACCAATGCGGCGATTACCCAATCAGGGCTATTTAACACAGTCGTCTTAAATGGATCCGCTGAGGACAACGGCACAGCAATAGGTGCGGCACTGATTGCTTACTATGCCCTGGGTGGCACGAGAAAAAAAGCTCCAGCAACTGAATATTACGGAAGAGCGTATTCTGATGCAGAGATCGAGACCGCCATTGCTGCCTCTAGCCATACGTATGCAAAGCTGGATGCACACGCACTACCTATGCACGCAGCTCAAGTGCTTGCAGAGGGAAAAATCATTGGCTGGTTCCAAGGTAAAAGTGAATTTGGCCCGAGGGCTTTAGGGAACAGAAGTATTCTCGCAAATCCCATACTCAAAATAACAAAACCATTACTTGATCTGCAGGCCAAGCAACGCGACCGCTACCGTCCCTATGCCCCTGCGGTGTTAGAAGAATATACTAACCAATATTTTGATTTGGCGGGTTCGTCACCCTTTATGATGAGGGAGGGGTTTGTAAAAAATAAGGCCGCACTGCCCGCTGTTACCCACATCAATCACTCAGCCAGAATACAAACAGTATCGCGAGAGCTCAATCCAACGTTTTATGCACTCATTGAGCACTTTTACAAGAAAACCGGCATGCCTGTGATACTCAACACCTCATTTAACTTACCAGGAGCGCCCATGGTTGAAACCCCGGCCGATGCTCTCTCTACATTCTCCAGCAGCGCTCTCGATGTGTTATACCTGGGAAATCATGTGGTATCGCGCAAAAACTCATGCAGGTAAAAAGCCCGCAGATTCATGTGGATTTTTTGTCTCATACTGACTGTAAGATAGCAGATTTTGGTGGGCCCACCTGGACTCGAACCAGGGACCAAAGGATTATGAGCCATACAAACAACATGTAATATATTGATTTTTAACAACTTTTTGCTTATGCACTTCCTACAAAATGCACGCAAAAGCATAGAAAAGCACCCTTCAACTTCACAAATTCTTCACATAAATAACCCGCTACAAACATAGAATTGTTCCATGATATAGTCTAGTTTCTAAATTCAAATAATTGTGTCTACAAAACCGGACATTTCATGTGTCACCAACATAATAATTGTCATTACATCCTATTTTATGTAGGATTACGGACATGATCCGCACATGGATAATGACATCATGGAAACATTAGCTGATAGACTTAAAATCACTTTAAAAGAAAGAAAAGTGACTCAAGCAGCACTTGCTAAAGCACTCAATGTCAATCCTCAACAAATCCAAGCAGTATGTTCCGGCAAAATTCAACGTCCAACCAATGTAGTTGAGATGTCAGCGTTTTTAGGAGTCTCCCCTTTTTGGCTACAACAAGGCAAAGGACCTCGACATTTGCGCGTAGAAGACTCAGCATTGCGACCTTCAGATAAGATCCCCTTGATGTCTTGGGAAGCTATCGGAGCTCCTAATCACAATGCTCAAATGATTTGGCTAAACTCTCCCACACCAGTTAGCGATAAAGGCTTTGCTTTGCGTGTTCAAGGGTACGGTATGCTTGGGAAAGAGCAAATTTTTAAACCAGGCAGTATTATTATCGTTGATCCTGATATGAAACCAGCTGATATTTGCTACGTGATTGTCAATATTGATGGTATCCCACACTTGAGACAATTGACGTATGAAGGTGCAGTTCAATATCTTCATATCCTTAATCCAAAATATCCGGATCCCATTCAAAAATTATCTAATCAAAATGATATCATTGGTGTTGTCGTCGGCGTTTATTACGAGCTTATTTAAGCTTTCCGTCCGATCTTACCCCACTATAGAAGCAAAGACTACATCAGGTACTGAGCGTAGTATGTGGAACGTATCGCGATCTTACCTAGCAGACCTTCCTAGCACGGAACCAAGATACTCAAGACCAGTTTGTATGCCAAGAGATAAAATCAATTCTTTGCCATCTGTATAAATATTGATGCCTTGCGCTTGTGGTTCATCGTATAAAGAAACATAAATAGCATCATTGGGCGAAAGGCTATATTTTACATTGCCACTGTGAAATATCTGTGACACTGGGATACGTAAAATATCGGTTGAGGCTATATTTTTTCTTGAAATAAGCGGTAATAAATATTTTTGTTGCACGTCCCAAACTCCGCAAATATTAAAATCCTTGTAGAAACAATATTATCCATATATGGTTAGATGTCAACATTACATGGATGTTATTTTTATTAAATGATGATATTATGATAGGTATTGTTGAGATGAGATATATTAAGAAGTGTGACTTGTGAGAAATGTTAAAAAAATAGCTACACAGATCTTGTCGGATAATTTATTAGAATTGATGCGCTTAGCCAATAATATCTCCCCAACACAACTTTCCAAAGAAACTGGCATCCCGCAAGCAACGATTCATCGTATTTTAAAAGATCCGGACGCAAATCCTACTATATCCACCATTAATCAACTAACGACTTTTTTTAATGTACCTTTCGATGCACTCTTGGGAAATGGAGAATTTTTTCATTCTCAGCACTTTGTAATATCTAAAGTCCCTGTTATTCCTTGGGGAAGCATTCAAACATTTAAAGCACATTCAATCGATGAAACAATGAAATTGTATGTTCTCGTAGAGACGGAAACCGACAGACATGACCTATTCGCACTAACAAGTACACAGTCTTTATCTCCAAGATTCCCCGTGGGCACTACTTTAATCATTGATCCCGTTAAAATACCAGAGGATGGTAATCTTGTGCTTGTTACTTACAAGACTTTTGGTAATTCTGTTGTTAGAGAACTGATTTTAAATGGCCCTAAAGCGCAGCTACTCTCTCTGCAAGATGAAGAAAAAATAGAAATTATGGATAAAAATACTGAAATTCGTGGGGTCATCATTAAAGCAATTTTTAATTATGAAAATTAGTTCGCTCGTTTTATAGAAATCACATTGTTAGGTAGCTTTTGAGATGAATTAACCCTACGATATCTTCTTTTTTGTTTTCTGCCGATTAGTACCCCAATATGGTAGGCTTGTGCACTGTGAAACAAATGGATTTCCCCTTGCTCATAGATTTGTAGTGGAGACATTTTGCGTTTCCTTACAGTATTGCTGCATGAAAAAAGAATACCTCCGTCCATGTCCTCTGAAATCATCACATTAGTCACTTGTTTTTTCTTAGAGTCACCTCTAAATGCGTAAGCATATTGACAAATTGAATAAAAGAATCCCATCCATATTCCCATCTTACAAGCATCTGCTGGGGACAAATTATAGATAATTTCCTGATCAGAAGAGATAGCTTGGAGTGATTTGAAAAATGTTGCGCGAGTACCTGTGATTTGAAATTCAACTTTCATGGAATCTAATTGAAAACTTAATATTCTCAAGGAATATTGTGAACTTTTATTTGCTCTTACTGCCGACCTCTGGCTGGAAATCCAACATTTTATTTTAGATAAAATAGATATCATATCTGCTCTCACAAAACCTTTTAGACACTCTATCTCAATCAATTAATTTTTGCTATGCTCCATAAACTAAAGGATTAGTTTCAAGGTTGATGATGACTGTTGATACATTTAGAGACAAGCTAATTTCCCAAAAAACATGCACAATCTTACCAGGAGTTTATGATTCACTGACAACTATGTTAACTGCACAAGCAG
This sequence comes from Legionellales bacterium, assembly GCA_023266435.1. Classification (GTDB taxonomy): domain Bacteria; phylum Pseudomonadota; class Gammaproteobacteria; order Berkiellales; family Berkiellaceae; genus JAHFQF01. The sequence goes on from JAHFQF010000119.1 coordinate 4,108, forward strand.
GATTTGATGCATGCGTGATTACAGGCTATTCTGCTTCTGCCACATTACTTGGTAAACCTGACTTAGGCATCATGACACAAAGTGAGCTTCTAGATCTCACCAGGAGAATTTGTTGGAACTCAGATTTATACACGATTGTAGATGGTGATACAGGCCATGGCGGTGTGTTAAATGTGGAAAGGTTGATTAAGGAATTACTTAAGATCGGTGCTAATGGTGTAATTTTGGAAGATCAAGCCTGGCCTAAGCGATGTGGTCATATGGAAAACAAAACGATTGTCCCAATAGTTGAGCATATTAATAAACTTAAAATGGCCATAGATACTCGTGTGGATGATGAATTTGTAATCATCGCTCGGACTGATGCTAGAGCTTGTCATGGATTAGAGGATGCTATCGATAGAGCCAATCGATATGCAGAAGCAGGCGCTGATCTTGTTTTTGTTGAAGCACCGCAATCTGTGGAAGAATTATCCTTAATTGCACAACAAGTTAAAGCACCTTTGGTAGCAAATATTGTTTTTGGAGGTAAAACTCCTATCTTATCGTCGGATGAGTTAAGCGAGCTAGGCTACAGTGTTGTTCTTTACCCGCTCGTTTCTCTGTATGCTGCTACCTATGGCATTCGTGATGCTTTAAGCGCTTTGAAAAAAAATCAATCCTATCCTAACTCCGTCGATTTTAATACCTTTAATCGCCTGATTGGCTTGAATGATTATTTTAAAAAACTAGAAAAGCTGACATGATGCAGACACAAAAAACTTACCCGATTTTATTGACTATTTATATTACAACATTATGTGCTACTTTAGCTGTTTATAGTCGCTTTATTGAAGTAAACCAAATTCCAGTATTGGGTTTTATTATTCAGCTTTTAAAAAACGTCTTGATGATCCCTTTTTT
>JAHFQF010000119.1:5020-7216 GCA_023266435.1 Legionellales bacterium
TTCCCTCTGGCACATTACCATTTGCGCTCACATACCCTATCTGCGATATCATTGCTGAAACTTATGGCCCTAGAGAAGCTAAAAAAGTCATGTTTTTAGGATTTATGGCAGAGGCACTGTTTGCATTAATTGTTTGCTCTGCAATGACTATTCCAGCGAGACAAATAGCAACAAGCGATCCGTATGTTCTTGTGTTTTCCTCTGTGTATTTATTCGCTTTCTCAAATATTATCGCATCATTTTTAGGGAAGTGTTTGAATATCTACATATTGTCTTCGTTAAAAGTCAAATATTTCGGGCGACATTTTTATATGCGAAGTATTGTATCAACCACCATTGGTGAGCTGGCTTTGTCTGTTTTTGCAGCGACGGTTTCTTTCTCGTCTACGCTGGCATTTTCTCAAATTATTAAGGTAGCATTTACTGCCTATGCCGTCAAATTATTGGTTGCCGTTATCTTAGTTAAACCTGTGTTTCATGCTTGCATTTATATTAAAAAAACTGATCGGATGGATGTGTACGATAAGAAAACATCTCTTAATCCATTTGATTTTCTATCCAAATCTTACACTTCACAAACATCATCAAATTAATTGGCTTTGATTGAATACAGTATTTGCCACTCCCCACCCCAAAGCACCACTTTCACTCTCTCATCCCTGATCCAGCATTCAAATCCCTCAAAGAGATCACAATAGTTCCAAGCACCATTGAAGTAATAAGCGAGCTGTTGATTTACGATCACTGCATCCCCCTCTGTAGGATGATCTGGCACTGTTGTGCGACTCAACACCACCGGCTGCACAAAAAATTCTAGCTTAGTCAGCGCTTCATTATGCGTCACTTCCTTTTGGGCTTGATGGGTTGTTAACAAGGGTAATTTTAATTTAGGGGTATGCATACTGAAAGTTCTCCTGGATAGCCGCGACCGACAGATTCTGACAGTTGATAAATTTTAAACGTTAAACCAGGCTGATAGGGATATTGAAGTTTTGTTTCTGTTGTTTGCAGAGTATCAATGACTGAGCCTGATTGCAGGACTTCTATTTCATACCGTTCCCATTTTTCCCCTAAAGGCGTGTCTACGTGATCAAGCCAAGCACCCCCTAATCGAGATTGCCGTATCCACGAGAGTTGCATGAGGTTATTATTGATCGTTGACTTTAGATGCACGGGCGCGAGGGGTTTCAAATCTTCTCCTTGATACAAAAAGGGTGCTGCTTGAATCTCATCTGGATCTTGGTTAAACGTCACTGCTTTGTAAAACTGCTCATGTCCACGAGCACTGTGATTGAGGGGAACAGCTTTGAGCGTGCTAAGCTCCAATACTATAAATGGCTCGCCTGCCTGATGCTGACCAATATAGCGCTCGGTCCCCAATCGCCCTCTGAGCAGTTGAGACAAGCGGTACGTGTTTTTGGCAATCAGCTCTGCCTGAACAAACTGAATGATTTCATGGCCGATAAGGGCTGTATTTTTACCGATCTGTACTTCCATTTCTGTTACAGAAGCCAAAGTTCCTGATAGCAAAGTCACGGTCAGGGTATTTTTTCTATCCCATAGAGTCGCACTGGCAGGCTCTAACATACCTTGCACTTTGCCTACAGTAGCAGGTAGCGTTTGCTGTGTGATTAGCTCTAAGCCGCTTGCTGTTTCTCTAAATAAATTAGCCCCCGGCCAACGTTTAACATCTGGTGTGTCACTGTAACAAATGAAATACGCTTGTGGTGTCTCCTGTTCACCGCTATCTAGCCTAGGTAAATTCAATAGCTGCCATTGCGTGTGGGCTGGCTGTACCAAAGTAGGGGCGATATACGGTCGTTCAATGCCTTTACGGGTACGTTCGTATAACTGTTGCCTAGTCTTCACACAGCGCAGTTGATGTAAATAAGGGCCATGCGAGGTAATGGCCTCGATACGTAGTAGCATGGCTTGCTCATTAGCATCTGAGGTAGTGATACAATCGCCAGGTAAGAGCTGAAAGTATTTAGTGCCCACTGTCAAACTCACCTCATCTTGCTCAATGATGGCTTGGTAATGCAAAATGTCAGCCGTAGTTTGGGCTTGGGTAGCGCTGAGTGCCATGGGTAAATTCACGTTGATTTGAGCAACACCCTTAGCGATCACTTTGCTGGATAATTGAGTGGAGGACCAGTAATCATCTTCAATGGATTGATAGGTGAGCTGTAAGGTTTT
>JAHFQF010000120.1 GCA_023266435.1 Legionellales bacterium
GCGAACGTGCAGCCACACTCTGGTTCACAAGCTAACGCTGCTGCTTACATGGCGCTATTGCAACCAGGAGATACCTTGCTGGGCATGGACCTTTCTCAAGGTGGACACTTAACGCATGGCAGCCCAGTCAATTTTTCCGGTAAGATTTTTAAAGCGGTCCAATATGGTGTATCTGCACGAGGAGAGCTGGAGTACGATAAAATCCAAGCACTCGCTGAGCAGTCTAAACCTAAGCTCATCATCGGTGGTTTTTCCGCATACTCACGGGTTGTAGATTGGAAGCGACTACGTGAGATCGCAGACAGCGTGGGTGCCTATCTGTTGGTAGACATGGCGCATGTGGCGGGGTTAGTGGCTGCTGGGCTTTACCCGTCACCTATTCCCTACGCCGATGTCGTGACCTCAACGACGCATAAAACACTCCGAGGCCCTCGAGGCGGGATTATTTTGGCTAAAGCCAATCCTGAGATTGAAAAGAAATTAAGCTCTTTGGTGTTTCCAGGTACGCAAGGTGGACCTTTGATGCACGTGATTGCTGCTAAGGCCGTGGCGTTTTTAGAGGCGTTGCAACCCTCTTTTGCGCAGTACCAGCGGCAGGTTTTAAAAAATGCCAGCGCTTTAGCAGAAGGCTTAATTGGACGAGGGTATGACATTGTTTCTGGTGGCACAGACAATCACTTGATGCTGGTTAGTTTGCTAGGCAAAGCAATTACTGGTAAAGACGCTGATTTGGCATTGGATGCAGTCCATATGACCGTCAATAAAAACACAGTACCAGGAGACACGCGTTCCCCATTTATTACTTCAGGGTTAAGATTGGGTACGCCTGCGGTGACAACGCGTGGCTTAAAAGAACAGCACATGCAACTCATTGCAGACTGGATTGCTGACATTTTGGATGACATTCACGATACAAAAACTGCTGCGCGTGTGAAAGAAGCTGTGACAGCACTCTGTCGTGAATTTCCTGTTTACGCATAAGGGATTAGAACAATGCATTGCCCATTTTGCTTAACCAGTGAGACAAAAGTAGTGGATTCTCGGTTAGGGGGTGAAGGTGAGCAGGTGCGCCGTCGTCGTGAATGCTTAGCCTGTAATGAAAGGTTTACAACGTATGAAATGGCAGAGTTAAATCTGCCACGTGTCATCAAAACAGACAATCGTCGTCAACCTTTTAACGAGGAAAAACTACGTCAAGGATTAATGCGCGCATTAGAAAAACGGCCTATCAGCATGAATGATGTGGATGAGGTGGTGATGCGTATTATTCGGCAATTACGTGCTTTGGGTGAAAAAGAAGTGGAGTCTCGACTGATTGGCGAGATGCTCATGCAGGAATTGCGGCAAATTGATGAGGTTGCCTATGTGCGCTTTGCATCTGTTTATCGCAGATTTCAAGACGTCAACGAATTTTATGAAGAAATTGTGAAACTACAGCAAGCGACAACGGAATAATCAGGTTGTATCCGCATCTCTCTTACATGCAGGAAGCATTAGCGTTAGCACGACAAGGACTGTATACCGCACATCCTAATCCTCGGGTGGGTTGTGTTTTGGTGAAAAATGATCAGATCATTGGCCGGGGCTTTCATCAAAAAACAGGTCAAGATCATGCAGAAATCGTCGCTTTAAAATCAGCGAAAACTGACGTAAAAGGTGCAACTTGCTATGTGACTTTAGAGCCTTGCGCACATCATGGTAGAACACCTCCTTGTATTGACGCGCTCATTGCGGCGGGGATTCAGACTTTGGTGGTTGCAACTGGCGATCCTAATCCGCAAGTGGCTGGCAGAGGTCTTGCTTTAGCAAAAGCAGCAGGCATGACTGTGATCACTGGTGTTTGTGAGCAAGAAGCGCAAGCGTTGAATGCTGGATTTTTTAAAAGACAACTAAAACAAAGGCCTTTGGTGCGTGCCAAAGTGGCCATGAGTTTAGATGGTAGAACGGCGCTGGCCAATGGGAAAAGCCAATGGCTCACGGATACGTTGGCGCGACGACGTGTGCAACATTGGCGTGCCCGTAGTGGAGCGATTATTACTGGCATTGGCACGGTATTGGCAGATAATCCGCAACTGTTGGTGCGCGATGCAGAATTGTTGGCACAGTATCCTGATTTTGAGCAACCCTTGCGTGTGTTATGTGATAGCCAAGGGAAGTTACCAGCACAGAGTCAATTGGCGACGGATGCGCACTCGCTGTGGCATGTGATTGCAGACGAAAACGTGAGATCTACTTTGGCTGCTGGAAAAGAAACACACTGCTTGAGATCAGCGGCAGGCAGCGTGGATTTGCAGGATATATTAAAAAAATTAGCTGAACATCAAGTCAATGAAGTTTTGATCGAAGCAGGTCCGACCTTGTTAGGTGCTTTTTTAGAGCAGCGATTAGTCGATGAGCTGATTGTGCATATCGCCCCTAAATTATTGGGCGCACAGGCTAGGCCTTTGGCCTTTTTCCCAGAGGTATCTGATCTGAGGTTAGCACAGTGTTTTGAGCTCAATGAGGTGACTCAGTTAGGGCAAGATGTAGAGTTGGTTTATAGCCAAGCATGTGATTTTTAAGTAAGCAAATATGTTCAATGGTTTAATACGTACTTTAGGCACTATCCAAGATATTCAAAAGAAAGATCGTTATCGTACTTTTGTAATACAGACTACGCCGCAACTTTTAGAGGATGTTGGCATGGGTGATAGTATCGCGGTCAATGGTTGCTGCCTCAGTGTCGTGGCATTACAGAATAATCAATTTTCCGTGGATGTGTCCGAAGAGACGTTGCATTGTACTACATTTAGCAACTATAAAATGGGGCAAATTGTGCATTTGGAAACGTCATTACGTTTATCCGATCGCATTGATGGACACCTCTTAACGGGGCATGTCGATGGCGTGGGCGAGGTAGTGAGTTTAGAGCCAGTGAACCAAGGGATGACGGCTACTTTTGCTTATCCTAAGGCCCTATATGCGTATATTGCAAAAAAGGGCGCGATTGCCGTTGATGGGGTGAGTTTGACGGTGAATGCAGTGACGGCACAGACTTTTACGGTACATTGGATTCCGATTACTTTAGAAAAAACGCATTTTAAGTATTTGCGGGTTGGCGGGAAAGTTAATTTAGAAGTAGATTTGACTGCGCGCTATTTGGTTCATTTTTCACAAGTGCAAAAGGAGCAGGCTCATGAGCATGTCGTTTGATCCCATTGAGGACATCATTGAAGACATTCGCTTAGGCAAGATGGTCATTATTGTTGATGATGAAGATCGTGAAAATGAAGGTGATCTCATTATGGCAGCAGAAAAGGTCACGCCAGAGCACATTAATTTCATGGCGCAGCATGCACGTGGACTGATTTGCATGCCGATCAGCAAGCAAAAGGCACGACAGTTAAATTTGCCACTGATGGTGCGACATAACCAAAGCGTGTTCACAACGAATTTCACAACTTCCATTGAAGCAGCCACCGGCGTGACCACGGGTATTTCAGCAGCAGACAGAGCTCGTACTATTAGAGTCGCAGCCAATCGTACTGCGCATTCAGAGGACATTGTGCAACCTGGGCATATTTTCCCGATTGTGGCGATGCCTGGCGGCGTTTTGGTACGTGCAGGGCATACCGAAGCCAGTGTGGATTTAGCGCGCTTGGCTGGCTTTTCAGAAGCGGGTGTTTTAGTCGAAATCATGAATCCAGATGGCAGTATGGCCAGACGGGATGATTTGATTGAGTTTGCCAAAACACATGGTTTGAAAATCAGCTCTATTGCGGATTTTATTCGTTATCGTTTAAAAATGGAAACGACGGTAGAGCCGATCTATGAAAAGACGTTGTCTCTTTTTGATCGACCATTTCGAGTCATTGCCTTTCAAGATAAAGTACATCCAGTCACGCATTTAGCGTTTGTGCATGGAAAAATTTTTGCAGACAGGCCGATGCCTGTGCGTGTGCAAATGCGCATGAATTTAATGGATTTACCTGGTTTATGCATGGACGGCAATGCTTGGACGATGTCTGCAGCCTTGCATTATATTTTGCATCGACAAGGTGGCGCCTTGTTGATGCTAGATCAACCTTCTGAACAAGAAGATTTGGCAAGTCAATTAAAACACTTGGTAGGAGAGCATTCGCATACTTCTACGCCAAGTTGGCGACAAATTGGCGTGGGCTCTCAGATTTTATCTCAATTGGGTTTTGAAAAATTAGAAGTCTTAGGCAGTCACAAAAAGATGCATGCATTGTCGGGATTTGGTTTAAATATCAGTCGCTATGTAGAAGCATCGGTTGAACAACAATTAGAGGAGTGCTGCCATGAAGCAGTTTGAAGGGGATTTTAGAACGCCCAGAGGTAAGGTGGCTATTTTAGCAGCGCGTTTTAATGATTTGGTGATGCAGCAATTGATTCATGGTGCTGAAGATCAGTTAATACGGCATGGCTTAAATGCAGCGGACATCGCTTTAGTGCGTGTTCCTGGAGCGAGAGAGTTACCCTATGCAGCCCAACAAATTGCAAGTACACAGCGCTATGTAGGGATTGTGAGCTTAGGCGTAGTGATTCGTGGTCAAACACCTGATTTTGATTATTTATGCTCAACGTGTATCAGCGGATTGCAGCAAGTCAGTTTGACACACAATATTCCAATTACTTGTGGTGTGATTACTGCGGATAGTATGGAGCAAGCTTTGGAGCGTAGTGGTCTAAAAGCGGGTAACAAGGGAGCAGAAGCGTCCTTGGCTTTGATTGAGATGCTGAGATTAACGGAAGTGCTTCATGACAACGATTAAACGACCGCGTCGTGTCACACGAGAGTTAGCGATTCAAGCATTGTATGCTTGGGAATTGTCTGATAACAATTTAGCTGATGCGATGGAAACTATCTTAGTAGAGCACGATACTGCCTATCCATTTGATTTTGAGTATTATCAACTGTTGGTGAAAGGTGTGTCTGAGCATTTGGGGATCATTGATGCCTATTATGCGACACATTTGTCTCGTCCGATTGAAGAGTTAACGCCTGTGGAACGTGCGATTTTACGTTTAGCGACGTATGAGATACTGTACCAAGAGGCTTTAGACTATAAAGTCATTATCAATGAGGCCATCGAATTAGCGAAAAGCTACGGTGCTCAAGACAGCCATAAGTTTATCAATGGTGTTTTAGATAAGACTGCTCGTCAAGCACGCTCTTAGTCGTCAAATCGAGCAGAGTAATAGATAATGAGCCACAGCGAGCCTCATGAAGGCGTATTGCCGGAGTTACCTCCGGCAATTCAGTATCTTAAGTCACTACATGCCCGAATGCTAGCGCCTCCATTGCAAGCGTATTTGCAGTCTTTAAAAGCTGAAAAAATCCTATCTGAGGAGTGTTTGATTGAGGGGATCTGTGCTTTTACTCAGATTGCGAATCTCTCACCTGCGGAGCGAGAGGGTGTATACGGCTCACAGTTTTTTGGGCTGCATTATAATAGTGATTTGAAAGCACTCTGGAATGCGTATTCGCCTCATAAAACCAACTTGCAGCAAGTATCTTGGTTGTGTCCACCTAGTTGGGAGTGTCACATCGAAGACTAGCGTGCTTCGTTCTGCTTTTTGGGCAAAGATCTGAGTGCTGGCCTAGATGCATTATTGCAAGGCCCCACAGTGATTGATTGTGGGATGTTTTGTCAATTGAGCCTATGGTTTGGTATTAGATATCTGATAGGAAATGCGGTTTTTAATCGGTTGTTTGGTCAAGCTCCATTCTATGTCACACAACTACTCTATGAGCCGATTAAGGATCCCTCAAAACCTGCGCTTGGTAATCCACTGTATTCTTTTTTTGAGCCTGTCTCTGATCAAGCAGATGTACAAAAGGCTCCACTTGGGATTGAGTACATAACAAATCATAAATTTTATGCTTACAAACATCCGGGCGGACATTATATTGGCGAAAATTGTCTATGAATTCGGAAAGCGTATACCCTATTTGATGCCAGTTTAAAAATGAAACTGAGCAGTAAAGCGGAGATTGAGGCTTTCTTGTTCCAAGTGCTGAATGCACCAGTAGATAGTCATGATCAAGAGCGAGTGCGCTGGTATCAAACGCAAGATCCAGATCAATACTTTCAGCCTTTAGGGATGACTTTTGAAGACTTAATTGATATTGCAGACATGTTGAAAGTTCGTCAATATGATTGGAGTGATTTTTGTAAAAGCAGGGCAGAATACGTGCACCTTGCCTTAACCTTTAATTTTGAAAAATTGTTTACTTGGGTAATGGGCACGCCCATGCAGGAAGAGAAGGAAAATGTGCAACTCCTGGAAAATATTTCCTGTAAAAGAGTTGTGATGTATTCAGCAGATGATGTGGTTTTAGTGCCGCCAAAAGAGCCTGCTCGCTGTGCTGCTGATGCCTTGTTAGAAGTGCATCAATCCTTACATTATGAATTCCATCGATCTAGACCTGCAGAAAAAAGAAAAACCGATGCAGTAGAGCTTCGAAAAAAGCCTCGATTTTCTTGTAAGCGTCAATAAAACTGAATAGCTCTAATCATTCTCTTATGCATTCCAGCCAAATTAATCCAGTGACTATACACATTTCAACCTTAAAGTTTTTTTAAAAATGCCGATATGCTATCTAGTGAGAGGATATGGGGCGGAAATGGGTAAGAAGCAAAAGAGACCAGATTGGAAAGAACAAGAGGATCGCTCAAAAAAGCAGGCAGCAAAGCAGGCAAAAAAAGATCCGACATTAAAAAAACTTTGGGACAGGTATGATGAGCTGGTTGCTAATCTAACAGAGTTCGCTCTTTCTCAACCACAAGATTCTTTTTTGGTTAAGAGTGCTCGAGGGGATCTTGGTCGACAGCTAGACAATTTAACATCTGCGAGCCTAGTAGGAACATCTCCTTATCAAAAACTTTGTGCTGCTTGTTCGCCTGAGTCCTATGAAGCTGTAAATCAGGAATTACTAACTGTTGAACGGGAATTTAATAAGTATAGTCGATTAAAATTCAAATGATCGCACCTCTAAAGGCTAAATCTACGGCGTCCGCAAGAGAGAGACACTGAGAAATAATGCTTTTTATTTTTGATTTCAAATTGGCCCAAAATTTTT
>JAHFQF010000121.1 GCA_023266435.1 Legionellales bacterium
TAATAATTTAACAATATTTTTAGAAACTCAAGCCACGCAATTAATTTTACATAATCAACGTGCTGTTGGCGTGGAAACCACACAAGGCCTGTATTTAGCCACTACCGAAGTGATTGTGTGTTCAGGTGCTTTTGATACCCCCAAACTCTTAATGCTATCCGGCATAGGCCCTGCACAACATTTACGCGCTAAAGGCATTGAGACATTGATTGATCTGCCTGGCGTTGGTGAAAATCTCTTAGATCATCCAGAAAGCGTCCTCAGCTGGCATTTAAAAAAGCCCATGCCACCAGAAACCAGTCAAAAATACGAAGCCGCTGCTTTTATTAAATCCGAAGCCACCCTACCCTTTGCAGACATCATGCTACACATGGGATTAGAGCCTTTTGAAATGCATACCAAACGCAAAGGCTATGCTTGTACCAGCAATGGTTTTTCTTTAACTCCCAATGTCACACATGCAAAAAGCCAGGGCAGCGTACGTTTACAATCCAACGATCCGAGTGCTCCTCCGGTCATTGATTTTCAATACTATTGCGATCCTCAAGGTCATGATTTAAAAACGATGATCCAAGGGATTCGATCTGCGAGAGACATTGCTAAGCAGCCTGCTTTGGCTGCCTGGATTGAAAAAGAATTATGCCCAGGACCCGATCTCGTTGATGATGCAGCTTTGGCTGAGTATATTAAACACACTTCTAACACGGTGTATCATCCCGCCGGCACTTGCAAAATAGGCGCTGAAACGGATCGCTTTGCAGTCATCAATACTGAGTTTAAAGTCCGCGGCGTGGAAGGATTACGCATTGCAGATGCAAGCATTTTTCCACACATGATAGGCGTTAATCCTAACTTGACGGTAATGATGATTGCAGAGCGTTGTGCACGCCTGGTGGTCCAGGAAGCACACCGTCATTTGGCAGAAACCGCGCAACGACCTGAACTCACTCTACCCATTTAAGTTTATCTTAAAACTAAATTTTACCCCATTGATTGACCTTTTGTAGTTTGCTGGTTAACATATCATCGCTGACATCAAAAGGTCCCACTATGCACACAAACCTCAAAGAAACCTTAGAAAGGCTTCAACCCGTTAGAAAATTATTAGGGTGTGTTGAGCTGCCGATTTTAGGGCTTATTGAGCTGCTCGAGGTCATCTGGCTCTTATTAGATCAATCTTTTAAAAAACACGCTTATAAACACTGGTTAAGTGCTATCATTTTGAAATCTCTGTTCGTTGGACTGGCAATTGCAGCAGCAACAGTCTTATTTCTGGGTATTGTGGGATTGGCTTTCCCTGTTTTGTATTTGAGCCTGGCTTGCTTAGGCTTACTGATTAAAGCCCAAACATTATACACAGAATACACAACTAAAAAAGCTGATCTGGATCCAGTCAAATCAGCCAAACGTAGGCGGCGTGAATGGTTTGAATTAAGCTTAAAAATCACTGCCTGTGTTTTCATCGGGCTCTTATTTTTTCTACCAATCGCTCAAGAAATCATGGCTACTGCTTTGATTATTTTAGGCGTCATTTCATTGATTTCGGCATTGACTCGCCCTAAAAGAGAAACAGATTGGAATCAACTGAGCACTCAAAAATCTGACGCACCCAAACATCACTCTGCTGACGCTGAATTAGCGTTTGCTCCTCAAAAAACGCTCTTATATCAAACGGCACTACTATCTAAAGTAAAAACTGACGCACAATCACAAATAGGATCTTTGCTACCAATACCTACTACTTCAGCTAATAAACTCTAACACACTTTACAACTCACCTGAATTCACTTAAGCTTTCCGGCCTGCTTGAGCTACTTAGGAAACCATTATGGCTGCTGTTGAAAGATCTATTGTTCATGTCTCTGCCCAATTTGTCGGCATTAACTATCGCAGACCCTCCTCTACCATGGAGCCACAATCAAAAACAGGATCTGGTTGGGTTGCCGATCTCTTTGAACTATCAGATTTTCAAGACAGAGACAATCCGGTGTATTTGCAATGGATTAAAAAACTAGGCATTCCCCTGAATAAACATGGCCAGGCTCTTGTCATCGTCAGTAATGCACATGTCGTGCATCGCCAAGTTTCTCTGCAAGTCAGGCTATCTAGCTCTGCTAAAAAATATGATGCAAAAATCATTGGTATCGCACATGATCGAGACTTGGCCGTCTTAGCTGTGACTGACCCCACTTTTATTGAAAAAGTCACACCTTATCCTGTTGATCAAAAATTACCTAGTAAAGAAACCAAAATTTCTGCCTACGGGTTTGCACAAAATGGTACTGATCTGGCTTTTTCTGATGGCGTTTTTTCAAGAACTACTAATCTAGCATATGCTTTTTCTAGGCTCCCACTCCTCAACTTAGAGGTCACTGCAGCCATCAATCCTGGTTGTAGCGGAGGAATTCTCTGTGACTCTAGCACGAATAAAGTCATTGGGGTCATACATCAAGTTTCAACAGGGGCAAATCAACAATCTTATGCGATCCCAATGATGTATTTAAGAAATGTCGCTAGAGAGCTTTTGCTGTGTGGAAAAATAATGGGTGTGCCCACGCTCTCCATTACGACGGAATTATTACAGGATAAAAGCAAACGCAGTTTTTTTGGTTTAGAGCCTGAGGGCGAGAACGGTGTTTTTGTCAGAAAAGTAAAGTCACCCCATCAAAAGACCTTACTCCCTGGCGATATTATATTAGCAATTGATGGCCATCCGGTAAAAAGTGATGCAACGGTGAATCTTGATGGATTAAACATTGGCTTTGGCACTATTTTGCATCAGCGTTTAGTGTTTGAATCAGTGTCTGTTACTTTATTAAGAAACAAAGAAGAAATCACATTAAAAGCACCATTGAATAACGCCTGCACAGAATTAGATAAGATACCTGGATGTCCATCTGAGTATGTACCACCCTATTTATACAGACACGGTATTTTATTTACTACTTTACATGATGCATTATCAGGTTTTTATAAGAATGCTCTCGGCCAAAATACGACGCCGGTTAATCTTTTTCAGCATATGGCAGAAAATCAATCTAAAACACCCGCAACACGTTCGGTGATTTTTATACAATTTATGGGGGGGCAAGAATTGGCAGGTTACGGCAATGAATTTGAGAATGCCGTTATCACGCATATTAATGGCCAATCTATCGTTGATATCTGGTCCGTCAAACATATTTTAGACGCACTCCCTGCTGACACACAGTATTTGTGTCTTCGCACAGAGGGCAGTGATGTAGACAACGTCATCATTCCTGTTGCTGATCAAAAACGAGAGGCTGCTTTAAAAGCACTGTATAAAGTCCACTCTCCTCTAGCATTGGTCAGTCACTTTGATTTATGGAAGAAAGCCACGCAAGTAATTGGAATCAGTCATTATCTAAGGAAGAAAAGGCAACATCCCACTTCCGAGACGTCCGAAGCTTCTACTGACTTACCCGTTACATCTAGTGATTCTCACGCAACGGCTACGAGGGATGTAACCGCTACTAGCGGTAGCGGTGATACACTGAGCCCTCCGATTAATTCAGATCAAAAGTCTCGTTTCACCATAAGCTCTTGATATAATCAATCAATCTTATACTGGTGATCTAGACCCAAGATGCTTCAAAATGCGTAGTTTATAGCAAAGCGGATTTAGCCAGGTGCAGTTTTCCGAACCAAGGAATAGTCGATACTATTGCGAGGTGAGGAAGGCTGCAGATGGCTAAAGTCGAGCAGCTAGGAACATGTATTTTGGAGTATCTTGGGTATATACCCAAAATACTTCGAAATGCATGGATTATGGCAAAGCGAGTTTAGTCAGATGTAGTCTTCTGAGCGGAGAAATAGTCAACACTATTGCGAGGCGAAGAAGGCTGCAGCTGGGTAAACTCGAGCAGCTAGGAACATGTATTTTGGAGTATCTTGGGTATATACTAATCATTTACAGTAGGCTGCCAATGATGTTTTCTACAGTCCCTAATACCACACTCAGCTCAGAGATACACACTGGCTTACAATTGATTGTCGTTCTATCGCTCGGGTTGGTTGCTTTATTTTTCATTAAAAAAGTCCATCACAAAATCAAAAAAAATGTCTCTAAAAGTGCTTTAGGTGGCATTCAAATCTTAGTCACGGCACTGCGCGTGATTGTGTTACTCATTACGGCGATCACGGTGCTCTCTACACTCGGTATTAATGTCAGCACACTACTTGCTGGATTAGGGTTATCTGGGTTTGCACTCAGTTTTGCAGCCAAAGACATTTTGGCAAATCTCCTGTCTGGTATTTTGCTACTCATTTATCGCCCGTTTAAGCTCCATCAAAGCATCGAGGTGGATACTTTCAGAGGTGAGGTCATCAGTATGGATTTAAAATACGTGACCTTACAACAAAAAGACTTCTCCAGTATCATGATTCCTAACTCCATTATTTTGAGTAAAATCGTGACTATTCATCCAAAAATTCAAACGAAGATCTAATGCCCCCTTGACTTATGTCAGCCCAAATAGTAATATGAGTAACTTACTACATGGCGAGGAATAAAAATCATGGCTAAATCATTTTTTACAGATAGCAAGGGTAACTGGCGCGGTGAAAGTAAACGTACCACCCTTTGGTGGGGTATGCTCGCTGCAGGTGTTGGATTCGGTGGAGTCATTGGATCATTGATCCCTGTACCTGTCGTTGGTACCCTTTTAGGCATGGCAATTGGTGCTTATATCAGCTCAATCATTCATCACAAAGTGTGTGAAAATGCCTTAAAAGACGAAATTGATCCCGTCATGCAAAATACCAATGGCGTTGCTTCAATGACAGCAAAAGCTAAAGGTTTCTTCGCGGGTCTAAAAGCAGTTTTTTCGGGTAAATCAGATGATGAGGTTGTGGAGGAAGCAGTGGCTAGCCATGCTCGCACCACCAATAGACACTGGTTTAAATCTACTTTCTGGACCGGCCCTGTGCGCCAGGCAGACAAAGCCGTAGAGGAAACTGGTGATTTTTTCAAGAAAAAACTCCATATCTAACTTTATAACGCCACATCAAAAAACCCGGACTGAGCTTTGCCAACCCGGGTTTTTGTTTTTTAACTATTTGAACAACGTGGCACATCAAAAGAACCGCCAGCCAAATTTAAAGCTCTGCGTGGCGTTTTTCCGTCGGCTGCATCCTGTTGCGACGTCTTTTGCTCCCATTGTGCGGTTAATGCCCTCACACCACTCTGCTCTTCAAGTATATGCGCAGGCGGCGCTGAGGGTGCTTGCTGGGTACGCAAATTAGCTAAAGCCGCTAATAATGCTTTTTCTTGCGCTTGACGCTCTTGCTCTTGCGTGACGGCAGCCGTTGTTGTCACGGGTGCTGTGGTGTCAAAAGCAGCACTAGAGTGCGGCATAACTTGCGGATTGCGCAGACCAACCACTGTTGTAGGTGCTGCATAAGGCAATGGATTGGCATTCGACAGCTGCTGCTGTTGTGGTTGCTGCATCATATGGCCATAAGCCACTGGTGGTGGCGCATAGGGATAGGCCGCAGGTGTCTGTGGCTGCATGTGCATTTGATGATACATATAAGCCGGTGGCGATCCATAATGCCCAGCATAAGTCAGCATAGCTGGATCAGGATATCCACTCATCTGCTGCGGATCAAATCCGTGATAAAATGAACGGCTACGCTCGCGGGGCTGCTCTGGCAAAGGCGCATGAAAAGAATCTGGCAGACTGCTTGGCAACCCTGGATACATTGGTAATCTCTCAGCAGTTGGGGCAAACACAGGAGCGCTAGCTGCCTGTTGAACATCCGCCCCCCCTCCTTTCAGTCTGCGAAACTCATCGTAGCTTGTAAATGCAGGTTGTGTAGCATCACTGGCCGCAGAGATTTTGAAAAAATGGCTTAAATATTCAAAGTTTGTATCGTCAATATCGCGCTGTTGCTCTAATTCTGGAAAAGCACTTTTAAAGCGTTGCGTAGCATGATGCCAATCTGTACCTGCGCTGGCATGCAAATACAGCTCTTTTCTATCTCCCGCATCAATGCTAGCCGTATTAACCACCATTACACTGATAAAATCAGCGGCCTTATCAATACTTTTCAGCAGCTGTGCTCGACCTCGCTGAATATCATGCAAATTATCTTCTGAAAACTGTTTTAACTTTAACTGCTGTCCACGACTTTCGGAAACCGCAGATTGAGTGTCATTAAAAATTGTCAAAACGACTTTTGTATTGGGACATAATTGACGCAGTCTATTTAGCTCTGTACGGAGCTCAAGCTGAGCCTCAGTGTCAAATAGCGCCTCTTTGGTCACGCCGATTAATACAAAAGCACTTTCTGTTTGTTGCAGCCCTGCATTAGCCACTGCTGCTTTGGATTCTAGTTTTGCAGTTTCAACCGAATTAATACTACCTGTTTGAGTTAATTGGCGTGATGGGACAGTGCTGGATTTGCTGAGTATGCGGGAGACTTGCCGTTTAAAGTTTTTGATAGAAGTTGGTTTCGTACCCTCTCTTGCCTCAATACTGAGTGCGCCATGCCCTGGTACATAATATAATCGATACAATAACGCTAAAATATCCTGTGTAAGCCCCTCAGTTTGCCTGCTTTCACTCGCCAAATTCCAGGTGTAATTCTTTAACCCGAAAAAAGCATCCTTCATGATTTGCCTTGAAACTTTAACGTCTTTTTTTCCCATCAAAATCTTCCTTTTTTTTGTTTTACTTCAAATCCTCAACAATCTTTAGCATATTAAATGCAGCGCATCAAGTAACATCATAAATTAAAGCAAAAATCAGGATTTTTTGTTTAAATTGGAAATTTATAGCATTGCGACGCAGCAATACTCTTCAGGGCCGCGCAAGGTAGACTCTATTTTTGAGCTAATTAAAAAACTCACAAACTCTGAGTGGGAACTCGCTTAACACTCCAACGCAAGTTGAGTACCCTGCAAAATCGCAGCCTTAGCATCTAATTCTTTGGCTTCAAAAGCACCACCAATCAAGTGCACACTAGGATGCTTTTCTTGTAATTGTTCAAATAAACCACGACTAGATAATTGACCAGCGCAAATGATAATGGTG
>JAHFQF010000122.1 GCA_023266435.1 Legionellales bacterium
ATTTCCTAGCCGATTCTTGCCGACTTCTAATCCACTGAGCCATAAAATACGTGTTAAAATCCAATCACGCGCAGGTAACTTTTGCCCCAAGGCGGCACTATAAATCTCCCCAGTGGGGCGTCGCCCTACAAAAACCGTATTTTCTGCCATCCCTGCCCCGATTTTGGCACGAATAATATGCCGACCAAGTGGCGTTTGCTCACTGCCCTTGATTGATCCAATCCCTTTCTTAGCAGTAGACACTGAATAGGACATCAGGGATTCTCCCCGCTCATTTTGAACTTCTAGTGTTTGTTCACCCACTTTTATCGTTAAACTGACCATCAGAGATGCCCGCCTTTCTTACTGCCCTGTAGATTTCAGTATATACAAAATCAGTTTTTTTTCTTACACTAGCCAGGCTAGGCTATTGCATAGCACGATTTTCTTGTTCATACCTAAAAGGATACTCACATGAAACAAAGCATTGCTGGTCTATTAGCCACTTTGGGTATTTTAGCTGCCACCAGCGCACAGGCCATTCCTGCAGTTACAACTATTTTTTTTGATAACAACACAGAGTTAGCATTGGACGCCAAGATTGCAGGCAAACCAGGCAAGTCCATTCCTGCTCATATTACCAACTATGGCGTACCCTACATTGCCGTTTATGTGACGTGTCAATATACTGGTAAAACCAAAGCCTGCCCTATCGAATTTTTTGACCAAAGAAATCAAGCTTTAGTGGCCACTGTTATCATCAATGCGGATGAAATCTCTGTCTCTACACCGCCTGTGCTACATGGCGATTATAACAACAAGTATACTGTGACAGGTTGGGAAACAACACCAGCTACGCATATTCGCGTCAATACAAAATAAAAGTAAGCGTTCGAGTGCCACCTAGAAGTGGCCTGCAGCTTGTCTTTTTCACAGTTAAAAATAAAAAAGAAGCCAATTGGCTTCTTTTTCATTGCATCAAATCGAATTAGTCTGCGTATGCAAGCTCTTCAACTTTGACAGCTGCCATTTCTGGTTTGCGGCCTATCATTTTAACCAACCAGTCTTCTAGACCTTTGGCTTGTTTCTCAGAGATCTTTGGATCTTTGAAAGTATGAGTTAACAAGAACATACCTTGAATCGTGGAGGTAATTGTTAAACCATATTCGGCTGCTTTTTCTTCAAAGCCTAAAGCGCGAAATTGTGCTTCTGTCCATTGCAAAACATCATGCAATAACTTAGCGGCCAAATCAGCTAACGGGCCACCCTGTTTGCCTAATTCTTGGCACAATCCGCCAATTGGGCATCCAAAGCGTGCGACCATTTCTAAGTTGTCTAAACCGTGACGAATTAAAACAAACAAGCGCGCCAAAGGATCAGCAATATCTTCCCATTTAGCAAGACGTTCTGTCCATTCGGATGCCCATTTCTCAATGACAGCAATTCCAATGGCTTCTTTTGTTTTAAAATAGTAATACACATTACCCAACGGCACATCCGCTTCTTGTGCGATATCCGCTAAAGTCGTTAAATTAAAACCCTGTTGATGTATTAACACCTTAGCAGCTTCGATTAAGCGAATACGCTTATCAGTTTTCCGTGGCATATTTCTTATTCCCTATTACAACCAAACGCATACATGCTTCAAGACTTCTTTGAAAAATAACTCGTACATCCTATCACTTGTTATTTTCAATCCTGCGAAACATCTATGTACCCAACATAAATCGTTATTAGGCGATCAGGAACCTAACAACGAACCCAATTAGTAAATTATACATAATCCCAGCTAAGCTGCAAACCTATAATGTCGGCTTTTGTTTTATAATTACTCTTGTAATGTAACGCTGGGAACAAAGGAGCACCAGTCACATTGGAGTGCACGCCGTGATCATCTACGTTGGCTGTTTTAAAAAATAAATGTGCGTAACCTAAATTGACATTTAAATTTTTCCACAAATGCCAAGCAGCGCCTACTGATAACCACAATCTATCCTCATCTGGGATACGCGCAGTTCGATAGGCATCATTGACTGGCGTCTTATCATAAGCGGCACCCATCTTAAAAGTCAGCATGTCATTGTACAAATAGTTTGCACCACCAGCGAGTCGCCACGTATTTTTAAAATGCTCTGGTGTGTCGGTGACCATGCCATTTGCAAACTCTAAACTCAGCACGCTAAAACGATCCCAACGTGTCCAAGAAGCATCCCCTAATAATTCTAAGGATTCGCCAATGGGCTGAATCACACTCATTGTGACAGAGGCTGGCAAATCCACTTCGGATTTCACAGCTTGTGTTGTTCCAGATAAAGAACTAATACTATCACCCTCAGCAGTTACATGTACTGGTGCATGAAAAACCAATCCAATACTACCACCCTCTTCACCATGATAATGAATCCCTGCATGTGCGCTATAGGCCCATGCATCGGCTACATTACGTGATGTTGAATCTGTGCTCGATAAACCACTCGCACCAGCATCAATGTGTGAATCCAATGTGGCTTTTACATACACGAGATCCGCAGCTATCCCAACCGATACAGTATCAGCCAATGCGTACGCGATAGTCGGCATGATATCTACCGTGCGTACTTCAGATTTGGTTGCGACATAACGCGCTAAACTGTCAGCGTCGTATTCCATTTTTAAACCGAACGGCACCGTCGTACCTAATCCCACAACAAAATCAGATCCCAAACGCTGCGCATAATAAATACCTGGAATAATCGCTGCACCACCCGGATCACTGTCTTGACCGGTGACATTCAAACCAAAATTAGAACGTGCCACATCAGTTTCTACTTTAGAGCGCGCAGAAGCGGCAACAGAAGAAACAGCGACTTGTTTGCCCTGGATGCCCAATAGCGCCGCAGGATTTGTAAAAATACTAGAAGCATCACCCATCGTGGCGGCAGTGCCACTGTACGCATTACCTAAATTGACTGCATTTTGCTCTAAAAGCTGAAAAGCACTGGCATGCACCGTTGTCGCAAAAAATGAGGATAAAGCAATAACAGAAAATTTTAACGTCACTTCTTTTACCATGACGGTCTCTCCATTGATGTAAGTTTATTGTAAGTATTTAAGAAGGCGCATGTGAGAAATCAATCCATAAAGAAAGCCATCTCTCACGCAAATCCTTTTCAATGCCTGAACTCCTTACTGCAGGGCATCACGAGCGCTTAGAAGTATCTTGGGTATACAAACTACACTGCACGATGGCTATTAGATCAATTCCTTGTCGTTATGTCAACTAAATTTTAAGTCAGCCGTTTTGCATCGCAGAAAAATCAAGCAAGAATTTTTTAACTTAAAGGGCCTCAAAAAGCCCCGCAGCCCCCATCCCCGTACCGATACACATAGTAACCATGCCATACTTCAAATGCTGCTTTCTCAAGCCATGTAACAAGGTAGTCGCGCGGATCGCGCCAGTTGCACCCAAAGGATGGCCTAATGCGATCGCACCGCCTTGTGGATTAACCTTCCCCATGTCTAAGGACAACTCTTGGCACACCGCTAAAGTTTGTGCAGCAAATGCTTCATTCAGTTCAATCCAATCCACCTGACTCAATGTCAATTGATACTTTTTTAATAATTTAGGAATAGCATAAATAGGCCCCACACCCATGAGCTCAGGTTCTAAACCCACAGCTTCAAAGCCAACAAATCGTGCCAACGGTGTCAAATCAAAACGACTCACCATAGACTCACTGGCTAACAGCAAACACGCAGCACCATCACTCATCTGCGAAGTATTGCCTGCTGTGACACTCCCCGCTCTGGCAAAGACGGGTTTCAAGCGCATCAAACCTTCGATACTACAATCTTTTCGTGGACCTTGATCTTTTTCAACTTGCAACGTGCTTGCTTGTATACTATTTTTTTCGGTTTGGTACTGTTGCAAGGTGACCTCTAGCGGAACCATTTCGGTTTTAAAAGCACCGCGCTGCTGCGCCTCAATGGCTCGTCGATGACTTTCTACCGCATAGTGATCTTGCGCCTCTCGCGTAATGCCCCATTGATGCGCCACTTTCTCTGCCGTCATCCCCATCCCATACGCGATTCCAAGATGTTCATCTTGGAAAACAGCAGGATTGACAGAATATTGAAATCCGCCCATCGGTACTTGTGACATACTTTCTGTGCCACCCGCTAAAACAAACTGGGCATCCCCTGTTTGAATACGTGCAGCCGCCAGCGCAATGGCCTGTAATCCTGATGCACAAAATCGATTGATGGTCATGGCTGGCACAGAGACTGGCAACCCAGCTAACAAAGTTGCGATACGCGCAACATTCATCCCTTGCGCCCCTTCAGGCATCGCACAGCCCACGATCACATCATCAATGAGCGCAGGATCAACCATCGGTTTTTCTGCCATCACCGCACGGATACTATGTGCCATCAAATCATCCGGTCGCACTGTTGCCAGGTGTCCTTTGGCCTTACCCACCGGAGTCCTCTTTGCTGCAATAATATACACTGCTTGCGTTGTCATAGGTTGATTGCCTTAATTTCTAAGTGGTTTGCCTGTTTGAACCCAATGTGTAATGCGAGCGATTGTTTCTTTATGCTGAATACAAGCAAGAATTGCTTGATTTTCTAACTGTGAAACCCATTGCTCAGACACTTCAGATCCTTTTTCTAAAGGCGCAGCACATAATACACGCGCAATTTTATCGGATACCCAAACATCATGATCAGTAATCCATTGTCCTTCGCGGAGATTCACTAACAAAGCTTGGCAGTTCGCATAACCAGCTTGTCCAGTCACGCGAATATTTTCCTCTAAAGGCGCTAAAAACTGCATGGCACTCAACGCTTGTACTTTTGCCTTAGCTGAATACAACAATTCACCAGGATTCATGATGATGTCATCTTTGGCCTGTAAATAATGCATGGCTTTCGCTTCCCAGGCACTTTGAGACACTTTACACTCAGCAATTTGCTTAAATACCGTTTCTAAAGCACCGAATGCAGATACCGATGTCATCACATGGGATAGGCGCCTAGCCATTTCACGTAATCCACCTGCCCCAGGAATCATTCCAACACTGGCTTCTGGAAAACCACAATACGTTTCTAAAGTCGCAACTACACCATGACAATGCAGCATGAGCTCTAAACCACCGCCTAACACTAAACCAGACACTGCAGCCACAATCGGCACAGAGGCTTTGCGAATGTGCTCTAACGTCGCTCTAAATGTGTGTAAATAGTGCTCTAATGCAGCAAAATCAGATTTTGCTAAACAGTCACGGACATATTTTAGATCAGCACCCGCACTGAAAACACTGGTATCAGGCTGCCAAATTACCAAGCCATAGGCTTGTGTTTGTGCATAGTCTATGGCTTTTTGTAATCCCGCTAAAACATCTGGACTAATCACGCCTTTTTTGGTTTTGAAACTCAAAATAGGAATTTTATCGCCCATCGACCACAAGCGGATAACTTCATCCTCATAAAGCGTATGCCCTATTTGCACTTGTGATGGCTGACAACTTAATCTAGGATCAACGCATTGACGTTGGTACACTGGCAAGGTTTTTGGTGGATCAATGCTATGTGTTCTAGGCGAAAACGCACCGTTATTTTGATAGACCCCGCCCTTTACGGCTTGTTTTTCTACCCAGGCCGGAAGCGCAATAGCGGCTGCTCCACGTTTTGATGTTATGTCCTCTTTAATCCAGCTCGTAATTTGCGACCAGCTCAACTGTTGCCAGAGCTCAAAAGGCCCGTGCTCCCAACCAAACCCCCAGCGCATGGCTAAATCCACTTCTCGCACTGTCTCAGCAATTGTCTCCAGATGATACGCACTGTAGGCCCAAATTTCTCTAAAACAATTCCAGAGAAACTGTGCTTGCGGATGCTCAGAAGCACGCAGCGCGGTGATTGTTTCTAACCAATTGTTTTGTTTAAGTACCGCAAGAATCTGCGGATCCGCTTTTTGGCTAGCAAGACGATAATCACTTTTCTGTGGTTGATACACATAAATATCTTCCCCACGTTTCTGATAAATACCCACATTGGTCTTTTGGCCCAGCGCTCCCTTATTAATGAGTTGCTGCATCCAGACTGGCAAAGCAAACAAGTGGCGCCACGGATCATCTGGCAACGTCTCTAACATAGTCTGTAACACATGCTGTAAAGTATCTAGACCCACCACATCCATGAGCCTATAGGTTGCGCTTTTAGGGCGCCCTATCAATGGCCCCGTCAGTTGATCAACCACATCTGGTGATAAACCAAAGCGCTCTGCGTAATGCAAAGTGACGGCCAAAGTGAAACAGCCGATTCGATTGGCAATGAAGGTCGGCGTGTCTTTTGCGCGCACCACACCTTTGCCTAAATGATGCACTAAAAATCCTTCCAGGTAATTCAAAACCGCAGGATCAGTGGCATCGTGTCCGATTAATTCAACCAATGGCATATAGCGGGGGGGATTGAAAAAATGCACGCCACAAAAGCGCGCATGTAACTCAACAGACAACGATTCTTTGAGTCTTTGAATACTCAAACCTGACGTATTGCTACTGATGATCACATCGGCTGAGAGATACGGCGTGATCTTTTCATACAACGCTTGCTTAAAAGGCAACTGTTCAGAGATAGCCTCGATCACCCACTGACAGGTTTTCAATAAAGGCAAATCTTCTTCATAGTTTGCAGCACGAATTAATTGCGGTGCATACCGATCTGCATGCGGATTTGGCTTGATTTTACTGACTTTCTCAATGGATTGTTTGACAAATTGATTTTTATCACCCTCTTTCGAAGCCAAATCAAATAAAATCACTGACAGCCCTGCATTCAGTAAGTGCGCTGCAATTTGCGCGCCCATTACCCCTGCTCCTAATACCGCTACTCGATTAATTTGCACAGGAATCTTTTGTTTCATACCACACTTATCCCAAATGATTCATATTAAAAACAGTGACAGAAAGCAGACCTCTACGATCTATACCCAAGATACTTCAAAATGCGTCGTTTATAGCAAAGCGAATTTAACCAGATGCAGTCTTCTGAGCCGAGAAATAGTCAACACTAT
>JAHFQF010000123.1 GCA_023266435.1 Legionellales bacterium
CAAAGCCCAAGAGCAGCACGGCACTGAATAAAACAAGTTTATAGTATTTTAAGGACCAAGTAATGACATGAGCAATCATAGATTATGAACCCTGACTGTCTAAACGCAGTAACGCAGATTTCAAATTGATTTCAGAGTCTATCAAAAATTGAGCAGAGGTGACGACTTGTTCCTCTTTATTTAAGCCAGAGATAATCTCTATGTGGCTTTCATCTTCCATGCCTGTCACCACTGTTTTGGGCTGAAATTTGCCTTCACCTAGTGCCAAAATCACGTGCTGCTTGCCCTCTCCCCAAATGACCGCTTCTCTAGGAATTTTTAAAGTTACTTTGGGGAAAGCTTTTATTTCAACAGCAACATACTGATTGGGTTTTAGTAACAAATGATTATTGGGTAAGCGAATGCGCGCTTTTGCTGTGAGAGAGATAGGATCAATTTCTGGATAAATGTAATCTATTTGACCTTGCCATACTTGATTTGGAGAGTGCGGGAAAAAAACTTTTACTTCTTGACCAATTTTGATTAAATCTAACTGGATACTGAAAAATTCTGCCACCACCCAAACTTCTGAGAGATCGGTGAGGCTCATCAGCGTTATTTCTGGATTAATCCACATGCCTTCTCGAACATTCAAGCTATCAATATATCCCTGTTGAGGAGCATAAACTGTGACTAAAGGATTTTCTTTTTTAGTTGTTCTCAATTGCTCAATTTGTGGCTCAGAAATTCCTAGTGCCCGCAATTTATCTAGACTCGCCTCCCCAACACCTCCCTTCTTACCTGTTGACTGTAATAAATATTCATATTGCGCCACTCTCAATTCGGGAGAATAAATTTCAAAAAGCGGTTGGTTTTTTTCTATGAGTTCCTGAGATTCTTTGGTATGTAATTTTCTAATCCATCCTTCAGCATAAGAATGAATGTGAACAATTTTATTTTCATTGGCTTTAATGATGCCATAAGCTCTGATTTTCGGCTGTAGTGTGCCCTCCTCAACCATTGCAGTACGAACACCAAGATTATGAATTATGGCGGGTGAAATTGTAATAGTAGATGAAGCACTTCCAGAATGATTTGGATCCTCCGCATAGACAGGAACGAGATCCATATTCATTCTAGATTTTCCAGGGCCTTCATAGGGTATTTGAGGCTCCATGGGATCAATCCAATAGAGAATTTTTTGATTAGGTTGGTGAGAAACGCCATTTGAGTTGGGTGACTTTTGAAAAATGATATATCCGCTTACCATCAGCAATAAGCAAAGGCCAATCACCAAGACCCATTTTTTTTGCACATATTGCTTGATTGGATAATTTCTCCACATCTTTCCCTCGGATCTTAGAAATTGAAAGTCCATTTGTTTCACTATAGTACATAGTAATTAAGAAGAAGACATATGGCTAAAAAGAGAAAGTTATCTTTAGAGCTATTTGATGCATAATTTATTGTTATGATGAGCAGTCAGTAAGTCCTGCGTGATAAGAGGCGATGGTGAGTGTTCTTATTAAAACATGCAAGACGATTGACTATATACAGAGGAACCGCTAAGAATATTATATTCACATCCTTCAATGATGATTCGCCTTGCTCATTATTTGCTCAAATTTCATGATGGATGGTTTTTCTGTTTGGATGCGATATGGATGGTTTAATGAAAAAATTTCTTTACTGGAAGACAGTTTTATGCGGAATAATGTTTATATTAAGCCAAGCAACCCACGCAAACCTTGTTGAATATTCGCTTGTTATTCGTCAGGAGCCCGTGAATCTGACTGACAAAGCCATTGAAAAAATCACGATTAACGGTTCCATACCAGGGCCAGCTTTACATTTTGTTGATGGAGACGAAGCGGTTATCCATGTTACCAACAAAATGAATGAGGAAACTTCTATACATTGGCATGGGTTACTATTACCCGGCAACATGGATGGAGTTCCAGGGTTTAATGGATTTCCAGGTATCAAACCAGGGGAAACTTTTAGCTATCAATTCAAATTACGGCAGGAAGGCACCTATTGGTATCACGCACACTCGATGGGACAAGAGCAAGAAGGACTGTATGGCTCTATTGTGATTTTACCTAAAGAGCAAGAGGCGCTGAAGATAGAACGTGATTATGTGATAGTGCTCTCAGACTATAGCGAGGAAGATTCCAATTCTATTTTATCCAATCTAAAAATGTCATCAGATTATTATCAATATGCACGCCGCACGATTGGAGATTTTTTTTCTGAGGTAAAAAGCAAAGGGTTTAAGACAGCTTGGCAAAACGCTAAAATGTGGGGTCAAATGCGCATGCTACCCACAGATTTATCGGATGTCACGGGTTATACTTTTTTGGTTAATGGCAAGACGCCAGCACAAAACTGGACAGGTCTTTTTTCTCCAGGTGAGCGTGTGCGCCTACGATTTATCAATGCTTCTGCCATGACATTTTATGATGTGCAGATACCAGGTTTGAAAATGATCGTAGTGGCTGCCGATGGTCAGCCTGTTGAACCCGTGACTGTAGATGAATTTCGCTTTGGTGTTGCTGAAACGTACGATGTGATCGTGACACCCAGTGAAGACAAGGCCTATACAGTAGTGGCCGAGCCTATTGATCGGACTGGTTTTGCATTAGCCACGTTAGCGTCACGAGCAGACATGAAAGGCGAGAGCCCTATTCAGCGTCCCCGTGCCTTATTGACGATGGCTGATATGGGTATGGGCCATGAAATGAATGGCAGCATGCAGGGCATGAATCATGAGATGGATAGCATGACTAATATGCAGGGAATGGATCATGCTGCTATGGGACATACTATGTCCAGTATGGCAATGCCCGCTCAAGATGATGCAACAGGCGCGAAAGACAGTGGTTGGGTCAACGCAGGCACACCCAAAGGTGATAGCGCTTTGAAATATTCCGATCTGCATTATCTCGGTACTCAAAAAGATACGCGCCAACCTCAGCGAGAAGTCACTATTCGTTTGGGCGGCAACATGGAGCGTTATATCTGGACATTAAATGGTAAAAAATATGAGGAGGCAGCACCTATCAACCTGGAGTATGGTGAGCGTATCCGGCTGACTTTTATCAATGAAACTATGATGGCGCACCCCATGCATCTTCACGGCATGTTTGTCCAGTTGGATAATGGCCAACCGATGGAAAAGCTTCCCAATAAACATACGATTATCGTTCCGCCTGGTAGTACCTCTTCAGTATTGCTCACAGCCAACGAACCAGGTGAGTGGGCGTTCCATTGTCATTTGCTTTATCACATGATGGCAGGGATGATGAATAAAGTAGTGGTTGCTAAACTTGATCCCTCACAATTACCCAGTAAAGCTAAAATGCAGAGTATGCCTGCCATGGATTACGCCACGATGAAGAGGAGGCTGCCAGATGCGCCTTAAAATTCTATCTTGTTTATCCGTTTGCCTTTTTTTATTGGATCAGCCAGTTTTTGCAGCAGAGGCACATAATAAAGAGCATGGTGGGCAGATTTTTCACGCTTTCATCATGGATGCCGAAATCGGGAAGAGTAATGAGAAGAGCACCCTGAGTTGGGACTTGGATGGCTGGATAGGTACCGATGAAAATAAGCTTTGGCTGAAAAGCGAGGCTAAACGTTTGAAAGGTGAAACAGAGCAAGTAGAATTTTGGGGGCTTTACAGTCGTAATTTGGCAATCTTCTGGGATGGACAAATTGGTTTAAGACATGATGGCCAGCCGACAAATGTTGAATACTTGGTACTTGGTGTCGAAGGTTTAGCACCTTATTTTTTTGAAACTAAAGCCCATGTATTTATCAGTGAGACAGGAGACGTGAGTGCCCGCTTTCGACAAGAAGTGGACTTGCTCATAACCCAGAAACTGATCTTACAACCCCAACTGGAGATTAATCTATACGCACAAGATGTGCCTGAGCAAAAGGTAGGAACAGGATTATCTCAAGCGGAAATTGGATTACAAGCACGCTATGAATTCACTCGAAAATTTGCTCCCTATGTTTCCGTAGGATACGAGCGTTTAATTGGGGAAACTTCATCTATTGCTAAATCGAATCATGAAGACAACGATGCCATAGTCTATACTTTCGGAATACGTCTAATGTTTTAATGGAGATTAAAATGCTGATTGAGATTATACCAAACTGGCATCCGATGTTGGTTCATTTTCCTATTGCGCTATTTACGACATCTTTTTTATTGTTTGCCATTGGAACTTTATGTTCAAAGAAGACTTATTCTTCCATGTTCCTTAACGCTGGGCATCTTAATCTTTGGCTAGGAGCCTGTTTTTTGGTGCTTACCCTCCTTGCAGGTTGGCATGCTTATAATACGGTGAGCCATGACGGACAATCGCATGCTGCGATGACGGATCATCGGAACTGGGCGTTAGCTACAGCATCGCTTTGGACCATTTTAACATTTTGGTCGGCCTTGCGTTATCGTAAATCCATTGATATGGGTTTTCCCTTTATCCTTGTCATGTTGATAGCATCAGGTATGTTGGCGACCACGGGCTATAAAGGTGCGGACATTGTATATCGCTATGGTCTAGGAGTGATGTCTCTGCCGCTGTCTGATGAAAATAATGGTCATGAGCATAATGAGAAATCGGAGGGCGATAATTCGCAAGAAAGTACCTTAGAACCAGCAAGGAAAGAACATAGTGGCCATGAGCATCACACACATAGTCACTAAATTCGACTATTTAGGTTTAAGCTGTATCAGCGGGGAGTGCGTATTATGCACAAAGCTGCTTTTGAATATGGCCACAAGCCTCTTCTTCCCATTCACTCAACACTGCCAAAACCAGATTGAATTTTTCATTCCAGCTTCGCAACCAATTACTACGATGGACCCCTACCGCATTAGCCAAAACAGAATGCGTGAGGCGTTGCTTACCCGAGCCAAAGCATTGAGGGCAGGAGGTAATTTTCACGATGCCAGTACCACTACAGGCTTTGCACAAAGAGCGATGTTGAAAATAACGCAGCGCAAGTGCACTCAGAGCCTGAATCTTTTCCTCTGCAGCAAACCCACACCATTCCTCACTCAAAGCCAATCCTTGCACCATTTGCTCTACCTCTGACAGCAATTCAGAGTAAACTGTTTCATCTTGGCACCACACATAGCGCGCCAATAAATACGCTGACTTTTCTAAGCCACTCAAGGCAGCCGCCACCATCATGGGCGTGAGTTTTTCACCGGTACTTTGAATCTGTTTTTCGTAATGGTGTTCAATTGAGTTCAAGCGAGCCAGTAGGTAACGTGCATCCATGTTTATCTCCCTGGTTGTGATATTCAAGGTGTGGTTGGTTAGCTTGATCAACTTTGCGTTTTTCAAGTGCTAATCGGGTTTCACATTGAATGAGTCTTGTCTCAGAGGCAGACACGCCATTTAAACCGCCTATGTGATCGTGTGCACCGATTAATCGCTCGGGGAATATCTGAGGCAGGGTCGAAATCAAATAGCCTCTGTAGCGCTTTTCAAATTCGTTTTTAACAAAAGGCCATTCCCCATTGTTTTTGGAACCCAAGCTTACCCAGCCACCCATATCAACGATCACTTGATGAATCAAACTATCTTCAAAACACACACTGGCGTTGGTACCAATGCAACGAACCGCCCAGTCTACTTTTGTCCAGGCCAGCAGCGATTGCGTTTGAGTACCGCCGGTCAGCTGTTTCACCACATCGGCAGGTTTGGGCATAAATTGTCCGCCTTCAGGGTTTTTAATATGCGCAAACAAAGCACATTTCACTTCCTCTGCTGAGTATTCCTTGAGAGCCTCCATGTACATTGCTAGCTGGATTGGAGTTAAATTCTTTTCACATAGCTCAGCTACCTGTGTCAAAATTTGCAGTTTTTGCTGTTGGTCGTTCATATTACCAGTCCTCCTGATTGGCACATCTCGAGATATTGCTCGACTGCCCGTTGATTTTGCCCATAGCGTTGGTCCGCCTTGGTTTGCACACGCGGTGGATTGTCGGCATTGCGTATGAATCTATCGATCTGCTCGGCATCTCGCAGGAGGATGTGTAAGCCATCGTAACGTTGACCTCGGTCATTTTCTCCGATGTTGTGCGGCGTGATGGCACAGCCGTCAATGGCCTGGAAAAGTTGCTCTGGGCTGTATCCCATCTTCAAGGCCTTGCGAATTAAACCCCTGCGCTTGTCATCCAGCTGTGCTTTGGTGTGTCCCATCACTACCTTCCAGTGATTGAAAATATCAACAACAGCTTTTTTATCCACAGGGTGGTCGAGCGTTTGCGAGACAAAAGGATCTTCTGTAGTAATCTCTGTATTAATCTTATGTGTAGTCTTTGTAGTAATCTTATGTAATATGTCCGCAGGGTTGCTGCGCACCAGTGAACAGGTTTCCTGCGCACCAGTCACCAGGTTTCCTGCGTTAAGTTCGCAGCTTTCCTGCGTACCAGTGCGCAGGGTTTCAGCGTTAAGTGTGCAGGGTTCCTGCGTACTTGTTTGCAGGATATCAGCATCCACTTGAGATAAGTTATCCACAAGCCGGCAGAGCATTTCAAAGTTAACTCGATAATAGTTTTTAGCAGGCAAACCTCTTTTTTCAATGACCAAGATTTCTAATTTCACTAATAATTTTTGTGCGCTTTCAATCATCGAGCGCGTTAAGCCAGTTTCTTTTGACCACTCCATTTGCGTTTTATAAAACCAACCTTCCTTCACTTTTTTGGCCCAATAACACAGCTGGCTTAAGAGAATCCCAGCAGCTGGGCTGCCGGTAATTTGTACATACTTTGCGTCCACTGCAATACACATCGCTACTTCCTTATTCAAAATGGCAAGTCATCATCCAGTAATTCAGAAGCTTGTTTTAAGGCTGCAAAGCTACGTAACACATTCTTAGGCCCATAGCCATTACGTGCCGGTTGCACACTGATAAGCCCTGAGCAGGCTTTGCCTTTAA
>JAHFQF010000124.1 GCA_023266435.1 Legionellales bacterium
TAATGCTTGCTCTTTGAATTGAGCGCTATATTTTTTCCTGATTTTGTCAGTCATGTTACACCTCTCTTCGCTAGATTATACTAGCTTAGTAGGGTGTCCGGAATACCGGGGCAAGATCATGCATTGCAGTCATTGAGTCGTTATCTGTATCTTCATAGTCCAAGTTAGCCCCGTGTTTTAACAATAAACCCACGACCTCTGAGTCGTGGTACCGGACAGCATCAAGCAATATATCTGTATCAGGAGCTATCTCAGCCCCCGCATCAAGCAATACTTTGACTACATTGTAGAAGCTTCCCTCCGCTGTGGGGAAGGCAATAGCATAATGAAGAGGGGTCAGAGATGTAGCAACTGCGTTTATCTGCCCGCCATGCTGGTGCAGTAAATGAATCATATCTATCTGACCAAGGCAAGCGGCCACATGCAAAGGAGTTAAACCAGCAATCACACCTCGAAGCTGGTCCATTGCTGGCCTTGTATCAGCAGCTCTATTCACTGCAGCTGGATCGGCAGCAATGATTTGCAAGGCTTCATCCAGATTCGCAGCTAAAATTGCATCAAATATGTCCATCGTTTTCTTCCAGCTCAATTCAGTAAAAGTGGTTATAATATCATACTTTGTTGTTTAATCAACTTATAGTGGCCCAGTAAAAAGCTGCTCATGTTTGCAAGTATCAGGAAACATATTACTTTGTGACTTATACCCAAGATCTGAGAGTATTTTAACGTACCCAAGATTGTTTGCTCACCATGAGCTGTTTTAAAGTCTCAGGATTGGTTAAAGCGCTAGGCTTACCCAATTGCTCTTCGTAACAAGGCAATGTCTTTTGCCAAAAAGTGCCTACTGCTACAGGGAAGTCTGGTTGTTTTAGCATAGCTAGAGCATATGCCATGGCTTTACTATCACTGCAAAATACCGTGGCTTCTGCTGCGGTAATGACTTTGAACTGCGCATCTTGCCAGGCCAAGCCTTTGTCTCTTTTTTCACCATAAATTAAAGGTTCATTGGGTTTTATATCGATGGTACGCTCTGCGCGATACCCTCTATCACTGAAGTGAGCGAATGCACCATCATTAAAAACATTACAGTTTTGGTAAATTTCAACAAAACTCGTGCCCTGATGACGCGCTGCTGCTAATAGCGTAGTTTGTAAACCAGGTCCATCAATGTCTATTCCTCTGGCCACAAAAGTACAGTTAGCAGACAGGGCCAATGAGACTGGATCTAAGGGGCTTTCTATTGCACCTTGAGGACTGCTTTTCGTGACCTGCCCTGGTACAGAGGTAGGTGAATA
The DNA here is from genome assembly GCA_023266435.1 of Legionellales bacterium. Lineage (GTDB taxonomy): Bacteria > Pseudomonadota > Gammaproteobacteria > Berkiellales > Berkiellaceae > JAHFQF01. Next base: position 1,296 of record JAHFQF010000124.1, read on the forward strand.
TTGGCCTTTGGTCAATCCATAAATTTGATTATTAAATAATAAGACATTGACATTGAGGTTACGGCGCATGAGATGCAATAAGTGATTACCACCAATACTCAATCCATCGCCATCTCCTGTTACTATCCACACAGATAATTCTGGCCTGGCTAATTTTAATCCAGTTGCAATGGTAGGCGCTCGTCCATGAATCGTATGAAATCCATACGTATTCAAATAATACGGAAAACGACTAGAGCAACCGATACCTGAAACAAATACGGTGTTTTCTGGTGCTACGCCCAATTGAGGTAAGACTTTTAACACACTGGCTAAAATTGCATAATCGCCACACCCAGGACACCAACGGACCTCAACGTCATTTTCAAAAGACTGCCGCGTTAACTCACTCATCATGTCTCCTCAAAAGGAAAAACTGGTTACTACTCATGCAGAGCAATCACTCAACTCAACCTCTAGTATCGTTTTAAATTGTTCCATCAAATCCGTCACTGAAAAAGGCTTGCCAGACACTTGCGATAAACTCTGTGCGTCGATTAGGTACTCACTGCGTAATACTCGACATAATTGCCCTTGATTTAATTCAGCGACCACCACACGCTTAAACGCTTTTAAGAGGGCTGGTAGTTGTGCAGACAGAGGCCATAAGTACCTCAAATGAAGATGTGAAATCGACAACCCTTCCTCTTGGCACGCCAATACAGCACTTTGTATAGATCCAAAAGTCCCGCCCCAGCCGATCACCAACAAGTCTCCTTGCTTTTGACCCGTGACATCAAGGGGGGCCATTTTTTGCTGTAACCTCATAATCTTATCGCGACGTAAATTCGTCATGAGCTGGTGATTCGCAGGATCGTAACTGATATTACCCGTGATATTTTCTTTTTCTAATCCACCCAGACGATGCATACAACCTGGCATACCTGGTACTGCCCAGTGCCGCGCTAAGGTCTCTTTGTCTCTGGAATAAGGTTTATAAGGCACATCAGTAGGGACAAATTTGCATTTTGGTTTAGGCAAATCTTGTAGCTCAGGTACACGCCAAGGCTCTGCACCATTGGCGAGATATCCATCACTTAATACAATCACAGGCGTCATGGCGGTGAGAGCAAACTCAAACGCTTCTAACATCACAGAAAAACAATCACTCGGTGTTTTTGGCGCTAAAACTGGCACTGGACACTCGCCATGCCGACCATAAAGCGCTAACAATAAATCCGCTTGCTCTGTTTTGGTTGGCATGCCGGTAGATGGCCCTGCCCTTTGTACATCGACGATGACTAAAGGTAACTCAGTCATGACAGCCAAGCCTATCATTTCGCCTTTGAGATCTAAGCCTGGCCCACTGGTACAAGTGACGGCCAAACGTCCCCCATAGGCAGCACCAATTGCAGCACCAATCGCGGCCATTTCATCTTCGGCTTGAAACGTTTGTATCCCATACTCACGCCACTTGGATAATTGATGTAATACATCCGACGCAGGGGTAATGGGGTAACCTGCCATCAAGACAGGAGTTTGTGCTTGATAACCACTGGCCACAATACCTAAAGCCAAGGCTTCATTCCCTGTAATTTGCCGATAAACGCCAGCGGGTAACTTAGCAGGCTGTACACGATAGTGCTCAGTAAACAACTCTGCAGTCATCGCATAATTGTACCCTGCTTTCAGTGCTAACCGATTGGCCTCTAGCAGCTCTGGTTTGCTTTTAAATTTTTGCTCTAACCAAGTCAGCGTATGCTGTAGAGGTCGGTCATAGAGCCAATAGATAACCCCGAGTGCAAAAAAGTTTTTGGCTTTTCGAGCTTGCGCACGACTCAATCCCGCAGACTCTACTGCATTCAAGCTGAGCTGAGTAATCGGCACTGAATATAAGCGATATCCAGCCAGCTCTCCCCCCTCAATGGGGTTATACGCTAGTTTGGCTTTATTGCATTCTTTCAGTGTGAATTTATCGCCATCTACAATGACAATCCCATTGGGCTTTACCTTAGATAAACTTGCAATGAGCGCCGCAGGATTCATTGCTACTAATGTGTCATAAGCATCACCTGGAGTATGGATGTCATGATTTGCAAAACACATCTGGAAACCAGACACACCAGGAATAGTACCTGCAGGTGCTCGAATTTCTGCTGGAAAATCTGAAAAAGTTTGAATATCATTGCCTAAAATGGCAGAGGCTTCTGTTAATTGGTGCCCTACCAATTGCATACCATCACCAGAATCTCCCGCAAAATGCACAACAACCACATTTTTTAATTGTCTACTGACTGTAGGTTGTACTTGTAGAGGCATACTCACTGTATCGCTCATATTGATCCTTAACTTCACCGTAAGCATTCAAGCAGTAAGCGTTCAAGGGATCTCCAGAAGTGAGCCGCAGCCTACCTTCGCATCTTTGCTACTTCGCTCGCAAAAGCCGCTACCGCGGCTGAGCTTCAAGCTCGCTCACGCAAAGATCCTCGGGTCTGCTCGCTTCCTTTGATACTATTTGAACGCTTACCTTAATTTTTCCATTTCCACTGATCTACGTGAAGGTAGATCAGTGCAAGGGTATCCGCTTAAAGCCGACTCAAACAATCCTGAATTAATGCCGGCCCCTCATAAATGAATCCTGTATAGAGCTGTATTAATTGTGCGCCAGCCTGTTGTCTTTCTGCTGCATCTTCACCCGACATAATGCCCCCTGAAGCAATCAATGTGGCATCTTGCCCTACAGCTTGCTTTAGCCAATACAGTACTTGCAAAGCTTGATCGTGTAGAGGTCTCCCGCTCAATCCGCCTGACTCGCTCGCGAATGGATGCTTTAGGCCGGCTCGACTGAGTGTTGTATTGGTGGCGATAATGCCCTCAATCCCATTCTTTAAAATAATCTCTGCTACCTGCTGAACCGCCATTTCAGAGAGATCAGGGGCTATTTTCACCACGAGGGGCTTATGCTGCCCATGTTGATCGCTTAATTGCTTGCGAGCCTCTGTAACGCCTTGGAGTAAATCTAACAATGCTTTGTCTTGCTGTAATTCACGTAAATTTTGGGTATTTGGCGAAGAGATATTTAAAGTCACATAGTCACTATGCGCATAAACTTGTCTATAGGCAGAGACATAATCTGACACGGCATACTCAATCGCCGTGTCTTTATTTTTACCAATATTGGCGCCAATGGGGCAAGCATGGGGTGCTTTTTTTAGTTTTTCTACTAAGGCAGACACGCCGTCATTATTAAATCCCATGCGATTGATGAGTGCCTTGTCTGATTTTAAGCGAAATAAGCGTGGTTTTATATTACCTGGCTGGGGTTTAGGGGTCACAGTACCCACCTCTACAAAGCCAAAACCTAAGGCTTGCCATCCTGCAATGGCAATGCCATTTTTATCCAATCCTGCTGCTAAGCCAATGGGGTTAGGAAAATGCAGCCCCATGGCTTGGACTGGCTTGGCATAGATTTTGTTTTTCCAGCCCATAAACTGATAGAATTTGGCGAAATAGCTTATGCCTTGTAAAGCCAGATGATGCGCCGGCTCTGGCGGCAGCGCCATGAGCAAAGGGCGCGCCCATTGATAATAATTCACCACTTACCACACTGATATTTCTGAATATAGAGGGTAATTTTAACCTCAGGCAGATATGGTTGCAAAAGTATCTCGTTATAGATATACTCCCTCCTGCTTAGACGCGGGGTGGAGCAGTCTGGCAGCTCGTCGGGCTCATAACCCGAAGGTCGTAGGTTCAAATCCTGCCCCCGCTACCAGTCACAATTCGACGACTGGATCACGCTCGAAGCAGACTCCTTCTAAAACCCTCTTTGAGTCTCTCAACCAAGTGTATAGCTGTTTCTATTTTAGAAACTATAGCGCCACTCTAAACGAATGGTGTGCCCTAAATACTTTTCACGCATTTCAGCATCATAATCCAAGGTTACCTGTGTGATTTCATCTGCAGAAGCATAACCCAAGCCTGCCCCAACATGCGCCTCTATGGGAGAAATATCTGGTGCAGTACTTCTGAATGAGTTTGTGCCACTGGCGAATTTGACGGTTGCGATGCCATCGTCTTTCAGCACATCATAGCCTACCCCTGCTCTCAACGTGTGTTGAATAGTCGCTTGATGTAATTGATGGGTATAACGATAGCTTGCTCCCAAAGTTGTCAGCCCTGTGCTAACTGAATCCGGCGTTAAACTCAAATTCAAGGCATCGGCCCCAGTTTCAGTGTACGGATCGCTCTTCAAATAGGAATAGTCAAAACCAATGGTTGGGGTTAACGTATGACTCTCAGCAAACGTAAACGGTCTACCCCCTTCAAGCCGTGCAAAAAATTGCTCTGCATGATACTCACCTAACGCCACTTGGTTTAAACCACCAAATGTGATGCGACGAGTGGTATTCAGTTCACTGAGCCCAAATCCGGCTAATCCTCCAATGAAATAAGTATCCGTTGCATAATCCCCATACAACGCTGTTTGAAAACTGGTGACATCCGTATCATTACGACTGAGTCCACCACCATGAATATTGGCATTGCTATACCCACCACTGATACCTAAGCGCAATTTATCCGTGAATAAACGATCAATTCCTAACAAGGAACCATAGGTTTTATTTTTATAACCAGCCACCCCATCAATTTCTTTTTGATCGCCCAGGTATGCATAAGGTTTTACCCAAATGCTGCTACGATGAGGATCGTTACCAGCAGATAATCCTGCGCTTTGAATTTGGGACATTTTATTAGAGCTGCTGCTTCCCCCTCTGGACTCGTTCATACGGCCACTGAGTGTATTGGAAGCAACGCTGCTTTGCTGGGTTAAAGTACTACCCACAGCTCCACTAGTATCAGGAGCTGTTTGTACAGCCACACTGGCAGCACCTGCACTCGTTATCATCGCATTACTAATCGCAGTTGTTAGCGTACTATTTCCTTGCGCAACTGTTAAGAGTGGCTCTACTACGGTAGCTTGTGCAGAGGTGATACCTAATGAACTCACTAATGAAGAGGTGGACTTTGCGCGCGCAGTCAGAGTGACAGTGCTGACACTGGGGTTCGTAAATACATAATCGATTAAATTCGTACCTGTTGCGGTGAACTTTGAAGCATCTGGCGCAGTGGTACCTGCTTTGACCACCGCCACACTACCTGATAAAAAGCTGGAATCAGGCACAACGGTCACTGTATTCGTTGCTGCTACCGTCGTCACTGTAGAAGCATCAATCATGGTGTCTCCGGTGTAACTCGCAGCACCCATATTAATCGTGCTAGCAGTAGCAGATGCCAGATTGAAAGTCGTTGTATTGCCGGAGGTGGTTAATTTACTATTGAGTGTCAGCGTGCCGCTGTTTGATACCGCTGTCGTGCTGGTGAGCGTGGTGGGATTACTAACCACCAATGTGCCAGTATTGGTTAAAGTAGGCGCAGTTAATGCTGTGACCGAGCCTAGCGTGGCCGTGCCTGCATTAGTGACCGTCGTAGCAGCAAGCACAGTGCCAGTTGAGAAGGTGGCCGCTCCGCCGCTTGCTACGCTAAAACTATTTAATAAGGTGCTACCTATATTACCAACAAATGTGATATTTCCTGTTCCGGTGACATTGACTGCCCCTCGATTACTG
>JAHFQF010000004.1:0-1001 GCA_023266435.1 Legionellales bacterium
CTGGGTCTTCTGCTTCTTTACGATCAGCCTCTACTGCCACGCGTAATGCATCAGCTTCACAAGCTCCCTGTGCTGCTTTAGCACGTTCCAATGCTTCCGCTTGCTGTTGTCGCGCTAGATCTTTAGCCGACTTTTTAGCCGCAGTTTTTCGCTTTTTCGCATCTGCTCGTCTGACTGCCTCTGCTTGTTTTCTTTGTCGTCCCATAAATCCACTATCCCAGAAATTTACTTTCCTCATATACCTCCCTCACCGCAATGCGACAAGGGAGGCTGCTTATTGGTTAAGTATTCTTAGCGATTTATTGAATGCTACAGAAGTTGTTCTTTTTCTTAGGTTTTTTATCGGCTGTCATTTCAGAACCAGCTGCTGCTGTCTGCGACACATCACGTGCCTCAAAAGCAGGAGCTACTGGAGCCTTTTCTCGACTCAAGGCAGCCTCAGCCACATCGCTCTTATCAGCTTTCACAACAACTTCTGTTGTAGGCTTGTTGGATTGAAACAATCCATAAAACCAGTGAGTGAATCTCTTCCACTGACGTGAAAACCATTGACCCAGGCTACCGAAACGGTTGTCAGATTGCTGAGAAGAGCTAGCAGCAGCTTCTTGACGCAAGTCTCCAAGAGCTTTTGCGCAACGCTCAGCTTCTAAACGCACAGCTTCTTGACGCGCAGCTTCTTGTTCTTTCAAACGAGCAGCAGTTTCTTCTTCAACTTTAGCACGTTGCACGGCTTCTTCTTGGCGCACAGCTTCTAAACGCGCAGCTTCTTGTTCTTGTCTGGCGCGAGCAGCAGTTTCTTCTTCAACTTTAGCACGTTGCACGGCTTCTTCTTGGCGCACAGCTTCTAAACGCGCAGCTTCTTGTTCTTGTCTAGCGCGAGCAGCAGTTTCTTCTTCAACTTTAGCACGTTGCACGGCTTCTTCTTGGCGCACAGCTTCTAAACGCGCAGCTTCTTGTTCTTGTCTAGCGCGAGCAGCAGTTTCTTCTTCAACTTTAGCACG
>JAHFQF010000004.1:1011-29243 GCA_023266435.1 Legionellales bacterium
CAGCAGTTTCTTCTTCAACTTTAGCACGTTGCACGGCTTCTTCTTGGCGCACAGCTTCTAAACGCGCAGCTTCTTGTTCTTGTCTAGCGCGAGCAGCAGTTTCTTCTTCAACTTTAGCACGCTGCACGGCTTCTTCTTGGCGCACAGCTTCTAAACGCGCAGCTTCTTGTTCTTGTCTGGCGCGAGCAGCAGTTTCTTCTTGAACACGCAAGGCTTCTTGACGAGCCTGTTCTTCTGCTTCACGAGCAACCTGCACATCCATTTGCTCAAATCCATGTCCGATAATCGCCATTTGAGCATCTTCACGTAAAGCGGTTAATATCGCAGCAGCATCATCTTCTTTTGTTATTTCACTTAGAGCATCGTGTAATGCTTGTACAACCAGGCGCTCAGCAGTTTGGATCAGCACTGGATCATCACCCTGTGTTTCAGCCAATGCGGCCTCTGCATCATCTAGCACTGTTTGAATTGCAGCCACCTCATCATCCGCACCAGTCTGATCAAGGGCAACAATCGTGCGCTCCATATCTTCATCTGATTGATCTCCAGGTAGCGCAATAATTGTGCAATCCATATCTTCATCTTCTGATAGCACCGCAGCGTTAACATCAATACCTTGAGTAGTCTGTTGTTTGTGAGCTTCTTTGGTGCTCATATCGCTTGAGTCAGCGTGTAATACTGCCTCAGTATCTACAGTTGCTTGAGATGCCAATGTAGCAAGAAATCCTAATCCGACTGGAGCGTTTTGCTCTCTTAATAACTCCTCGTCACTCACTGTAACGGCCTCTCCTCCGGGTCCTCTACGAACTATTGGCATATCTCTTTCCTCTCTATCATCTTGTTGAATACTGACAGCCACGTGTTGTACAGCTTCGGTGCCTGCTTGCTGTCTAAGAGAGGCTACGTGTGCTCTATAATCAGCACGCGTCAATCGAAGAATTTCTTTCTTTTTACCTTGAAGATGGCCGCTGCTATAGGTTTCATCACCTAAAAAAATCGCCCAATCCGGAGTAAGGATCAAATGCTGCGGATCGTATTGAATATCAGAGTCCGCTAACCGTGAGCTCTGAGCACCTAACAAATGATTGGCGGGCTTCCACTGCCCTCTCTTTGTTTTCTTCTTCATAATAGTATTTTCTCCAACTTATAAATGAGCATAAGAAAAGTGAGCGTTTTAAAATTATTATTCTATTTTTCAACTGTTTGTAAGTTTACTGATTTCTTTCAAGTAAATCAATAGCTACGAGACTTACCCGTATGACATGTTAAGGTTCGGTGCATACCCCCGATTAATACATTAAAGTGAGTGTCCCATGCCCCCCTCCCATGACTCCTAAAAGACAAAGGGCGCCATTGGCGCCCTTTATTTTATGGTGATATATTTATCTAGGATTCATCAGAGCTACCAGCGCCAAGTCGAGGGCGCGGAAATCTAGCAGGCATTTGATCTACCTTACCAGTAGTATCCAAGCGCATACTATCCAATGAATTAGGCTCGCGAAAAGATGTTGTTTGATCATACTCAGCAGACCGATCCCATGCTGGGAAGACTCCTGTTGGGCGAAGAGTACTCATGTAATCATCAGCAGCTGAAAATCTCGTTGATTGAGGATCGCATTCAGAAGCCATAACAGTCTCACCAAGTCTGAATCTCCGTGATGATTCAGCGCTGTCTCGAGAGTCACGAGAAAAATCGCCTTCTTGCTCTGGTTCAAAAGTGTAACCAGATGCCCTAGATTCACGCTCATCTGGAGGAATATAGCCGCCGCGAGGAGCATCGCCGTCACGAGTAGCAGCGTGTGGCGATTGATCCTGGCCATCTTCCTGATCTATACGTACATATTTCATTTGAGCGTGTTTTTTTCTCGCTGCATACTGAGTCAAGGCGATACGCAATGGAATTTTTAAGCACAAGGTTAATGGATAGGCTGCAATTTGAGTAACACCGCGAACCAAAGTAGCAACTGCCGTTAATAATCTAGGAATAATCATTCCCAGCTGAATACCTACAGTCTTGAAACCCGCTTTAGGACCCTGTTTAAAACCTGTTACACTGCGCACTACAGTTTTCAATGGCGTCCCAATAATCAATAGGACCCCGTTAATAGCATTTTTAAGCCCAACGACAATTTGCTTTGCATCTGTTTTTACAGGATCTCGACCTGTGTATGGCTTAAAAGTATTTAGGAAGTCGTAAGCCATATTTTTTACAGGCTTGCTTGTGTCTCCAAACTCTATGGTTAAATCGCTTCCAAATCTGGTCGCCTTAAAATCGCTCCAAAGTTTCTTTAAACCTGTTTTTTTGGGGGCAAACATAGGCTTCCCATCACGGACACCCATATAGTTGTCTCTATGCGACATATTCTCACTCTCCATAATTATTTAACACTACAATTGAAATAAGTCATCATTTTAAATAAAAAAATCACTCAAAGTCAAAAATTTATAGGTGTATATTCAAGTAAAATCAAATGGGAGGAGCGCGTTATATTTCGTCTAACCAAGCCATCTGTACGGCCTCCAACACACGCTCATTAGCCCGATCGGGCGCCCCTTGAAATCCTGGTAACGCACATATCCATTGATGCAAATCCGTAAAGCGTATACTTAAAGGCGCGACGTCTGGATAGGTTTCTGCTAATGCAATGGCTATTGCTTGTGTGTCTGTCCAGTCCATACTTAATGCCCTTCTGAAATTTGGTTAATGGTGTATTTGGGGATTTCTACTTCTAAGTCAGTATCTCCCACCACAACTTGGCAACTCAAACGTGAATTCGACGTTAGACCCCAGGCTTTATCTAGTAGATCCTCTTCTAGATCTTCGGCCGTTTCTAGAGAGTTATATCCTTTACGCACAATCACGTGACAGGTCGTACAAGCACAGGACTTTTCACAGGCGTGCTCGATTTCAATTCCCTGCGCTAACGCAACATCGATTAATTTTTCCCCGGGTGTTGCATCCACCACAGCCCCTTTGGGGCATAAGGTTTCATGAGGAAAAAAAGTAATTTTAGGCATCGTAGGTCCCCTCTTTTTCCCACTGATTGACTGTTTTCTGCTGCAAACTGACTGTGAGCTGCGCATTAAAACGTTTGACTAAAAATGTCTCAGCCAATTCTTCACATTGTTTTAAAGATTGGCTTAGTGCTCTGAGATCAGTAGACAAATGTTGATTGAGCGCTGAAATTGCTTGCTCTAAAGCATCCAACTCATTAGCAGAGAGCAACTGTTTTGCATCACCTAATGCCTGCTTTAAAGTAGCTAATAATTGCTGTGCTTCAACTTGTTTGGCTGTAAATTTCTTGATTAGCACATCTGACTCTGCATGCACAATGGCATCCGCCAACATCGCATCGACTGCTTGCTGATCTAAACCATAGCGCGCATTCACTTCAAATTGAACTTGGCTGCCTGTTTGTGCTTCTTTGGCTGACACACACAGCAAACCATCCGCATCGATTTGAAAAACCACCTCCACTTCTACCAGGCCAGCTGGTCTACGAGGTAAATTTTTTAACTCAAAGTGCGCCAAACTACGGCAGTCTTTGGCCAGCTCTCGCTCGCCTTGTAGAACATGAAATTGCATGCCGGTTTGATTGTCTGCATAGGTTGTATAACGCTGGGTCACTTGACTGGGTAGCGGCGTGTTACGTGCAATGATTTTTTCTGAAACCCCACCCATCATTTCTAAGCCTACTGACAGCGGTAGCACATCAAGTAACAAGTCACCGTCTAAGGCATTACCTGCTAGTACATAAGCTTGTCTTGCTGCGCCCATGGCGACCACTTGATCAGGGTTTAAGGATTGCTCTGGGATTTTCTCAAAAAAGGCTTGTACTTGCTGTTGTACGCAGGGTACCCGTGTGGAGCCTCCCACTAAAATCACTTGATCTAAACTGGCCACAGTTTGCTGTGCATCCGCCAACGCTTGTTTACATACTTGTAGTGTCTTGTCAATAAGCGGCTGAATGGTAACCTCAAACTCGTCGCGTGTGATCACTGTTTGCCAATGTAACGCCCCGACTCTGTCATCAAGCCTCACAGAATCTGCATGACTTAATTGCTCTTTGAGATGCTTAGCAATCCACTTGAGTTGTTTACTATGCGCAGTCGTTTCTGGTTTGATGCCTGTTTTTTGAATAATCAGCGCCATCAACGCCAAATCAAAATCATCTCCACCTAAAACAGTGTCGCCTGCCGTCGCTAATACACGATAAACACCTTTTTCTAATGAAACAATCGAAATATCAAAGGTTCCACCACCCAGATCATACACAGCATATACTCTGCCCCCTTTGATTTTATACTGCGTTGTTTTCGTCGACTCGCAATCCTCATGTACGTCACTGTACACCCCGGGTTGCTCGCAACTCAACGCCTTGTCTAAAATCAAAGGGGTTTGAGTACAGATACTACGAGAAAGCTGGGACTGGCCATAGGCTAATGCTGCTGCTGTGGGTTCATTGAGTAAACGTAAGACGGTGAGTCCGGCTTTTTCAGCAGCCAGCTTGGTCGCTTGTCGCGCCACCTCATCAAAATACGCAGGCACTGTGATCACAGCCTGATGCACTGTATGGCCTAAATATTTTTCTGCTCGCTTTTTAAGTGTCAATAAAATCCGCGCTGATAAATCCACTGGCTGTATAGGTCCAGCAAAAGATTGAAAGCACACTGTATTATCTCGCTCACAAAAACCAGTTTCTGCGGCAGATTGTTTTAATGCGCATAAAGCAGGCGTTTCTTTACCCATGAGGCGTTTAAAAGAAGAAAATACACAGTCTTTATCAGGATGAGCCAACGCTGCTCGTCCTACTAGATATTCGCCCTCTCTCAAAGCCACTACAGAAGGCAATAAGACTTCACCTTGCTCATCAGGCAATACCACCGCTCGGCCATCTTGCCAGACTGCCACTAGAGAATACGTGGTTCCCAAATCAATACCAATGCTGAGCTTATCTCGCACTCGGCTGGTTTGAGGTTCTTGTAATGTTAATAATGCCATTTTGTAACCTTGTACTACCTACACATTGTAACTGCATCTATACTCTTCTGCTTTGCTTTTAGGAAAATGTCGTCATTGCGAGGAGGGTACTCCCGACGCGGCAATCCAGCAACCGAAGCCTGGATTGCTTCGCTATGCTCGCAATGACGAACTCCTAATTTCAAAGTGGAATCAATATAGCAGTCGCTCTATGTATTTTAATGTTTGCAGTGTCTCAATCAGCCTATCAGCAGCAGCACTTTCGGAAAAAAGCTGTTGAAGATGCGCTTCGTATTGTTTTTTCGCTTCTTGAATCTCGCTGATCACCCGTTCTTTTTCGACAGGCGAGATTGCATCCTCTAAAGCTTCCTGCCATTGCAATTGTTGCATTAAAAACTCAGAGGACACTTGGTTTTTCAAGGTATCAAAGTGAACCCCCTGTAATAACAGCAAATACTTGGCACGCAAAAGTGGGGTTTTTAAAACCTGATAGGCTTCGTTAATTTGACCGGCAATTTGTTGTGCGTGAGCACGTGTAATGCTGTCAGCTTGCCGATAATTATCAGGATGCGCTTTTTGTTGTAATAACCGATAATGCTGCTCTAATACCTCTTGATTCATCTCAAACTGCTGTGGCACTTGTAATAATTCAAAAAAATTAGACAGCGACATGATTATTCATCATCTTTTAAATTAAAGCTTTCACCGCATCCACATTGCGATTCGACATTTGGGTTATTAAAAGTAATCCCTTGTTGTACACCCTCAATTTTATACTCAATGACAGTGCCACCTTTTAAAAATTTCAGGTAAGTCTCTTTATCAATGATGACATTGACCGCTGCATCTTGAAACTGATAGTCATGCTCTTTTTTATCATAAGCATACTCTAAAATATACTCATAGCCCGAGCACCCAGCCTTTTTAACACCCACACGGATACCAATCACATCTGTTTTTTGAGCCAATAATTTCTGCAAATAATTGGCTGCCTCGGGGCTTACTTTAATACCCTGATCCTCAAACGCCATCTGCCACTTCCTGCACTGTGTGTTTTTGTTTATAGTCTGCGATCGCTGCTTTAATGGCGTCTTCGGCCAAAATAGAGCAGTGTATTTTGACGGGTGGCAAGCTTAATTCTTTAGCAATCTCATCGTTTTTAATTTGTGTGGCTTCCTCTAAGCTCATGCCTGCCAGCATTTGTGTCGCTAAAGAGCTAGAGGCAATAGCCGAACCACAACCATAGGTCTTGAATACAGCTTCTTCAATCACGTCGGTTTCGGGATTCACACGAATTTGTAGCTTCATGACGTCGCCACAAGCTGGCGCGCCCACCAAACCCGTACCAACATTCACATCATTTTTATCGAGACTACCTACGTTACGTGGATTCTCATAGTGATCAATGACTTTTTCATTGTAAGGCATTGTATTTCCCCTATTATTTTTGTTAATGCGCGGCCCATTGCACCTGTGTTAAATCAATTCCTTCTTGCACCATCTCCCAAAGTGGCGATAGCGCTCTTAATTTTTCTACTGCTTGACGTATGGCTTGAATAGCCTCATCCACCTCTGCTTCGGTTGTAAAGCGACCAATACTAATACGTAAAGAGCTATGGGCTAACTCATCACTGAGCCCCAACGCACGCAGTACATAAGAAGGCTCTAAACTCGCAGAAGTACAAGCTGATCCAGAGGAAACAGCCAAGTGGCTCAAGCCCATCATGAGAGACTCACCCTCGATGTAATTAAAGCTGATATTCAGGTTTCCAGGTAAACGGCGATCATAGTCTCCATTGACTACCACGGCTTCTAAGCCTTGAAATCCTTGCAACAATCTATCGCGCAATGCACGCATTTTTTCCGCGCTTTCTTGCATTTCGGCTTTTGCAATACGACAGGCCTCACCAAATCCTGCAATCTGATGCGTGGCCAATGTGCCTGAACGCATACCACGCTCATGCCCGCCCCCATGCATTTGTGCTTCTAAACGCACACGAGGTTTACGTCTCACATACAAAGCTCCGATACCTTTTGGACCGTACATTTTATGGGCTGAAAGCGACAACAAATCGACTTTTAAAGTGTCCATGTCAATCGGCAAAATAACTCCACTTTGTGCCGCATCCACATGAAATAACGTCTCATTAGCACGCGCAATCTCACCAATCGCAGCAATGTCTTGGATAACGCCAATTTCATTATTTGCATGCATGATGGAGATCAAAATCGTGTCTTTTCTGAGTGCTTTTTTGAGCTCATCGACATCGATCAATCCGCTTGGCAAGGGAGACAAATACGTCACCTCAAAGCCCTCTCTTTCTAGCTGACGACAGCTGTCTAACACGGCTTTATGCTCTGTTTTACAAGTAATAATGTGCTTGCCTTTGGTGTGATAAAAGTGCGCCACACCTTTGATTGCAAGATTATTTGACTCAGTCGCGCCCGACGTAAATACAATTTCACGAGGATCAGCATGAATCAAATCAGCCACTTGTTGTCTGGCTGTATTGATGATATTTTCCGCCTCCCAACCATACTGGTGGGATCGCGAAGCGGGATTACCATAGGTATTGCTTAAGCAGGATACCATGATCTGTACAACTCGAGGATCTAGTGGACAAGTGGCCGCGTAGTCTAGGTATATCCGTTTTTTATCACTCATTGTCTGCGCCTTTCTTAGTTTAAACCGTTTCTTTTGTTGCCGTATAATTTGGCCAAAATAACTTGACTGGGTACAAGCGGTTACGAGGCCGCTGATGTGTTGGCTCTTTGGCTTCACCCGTTGATAAATCCTCTGGAGGGGTTTTGCTGACTACAGTCTGAGCAGCAGCTGGGGGCGATTTCATAATTAAGGTATAAGGCTCTGCATTGTGCACACGAGCAACCCCGACTCTTAAAAGCCAAGCAGCGGAGTCTTTGGTAATTTTTTTCAAAAACTGTCCGTCGGACTGCAGCAATGCCACACTCATCTCGACACCTGCGTGGCGAGCGTCTTCCGCGTGCTTTTGCGCCACTACTGGCGCCTCAGCTTGATCCGGATCAACCTTCAGTATAATTTTCATGGGGCCATCGCCTTCCGCTTGATAGAGTCGAGCAATCCCCAAACCTAACATCATATCTGCATTACTACGCGTGCATGTTTTTAATGGTGCGCCATCATGTTTTAAAATAACAACGTCTTCTAACATGGTTTACCCCCAACTCATTTGTTTGCTTTCAGCCATCACATCCTGTAAGGCATGGATGAAAGCATCACAGTCTTCGTTCGTGGTATTCCAGCCCACGCTGATCCGTACGGTATTACTTGCCCAGGGCTCAGGCACCTGCATGGCCTGCATGACATGTGAGCCGCCTGCTGCAAGATTGCCACAAGCTGATCCTGAAGCGGCAGAAATGCCTTTTTTGTCCAAAGCCATGATCAGCATTTCACCGTCAATATGTTCTACGGCAAGGAGCGTGGTATTAGGCAATCTGGGTGCATCTTGCGCCAAAATTTTTACCCCTGCTACCGTTGCTAATCGCGTTTCTAAATGTTGTTGTTTGCTTTTAAAGTGTGCCAAGCGGGCTGCACGTTGCGCTGCTGCCAATACACACATTTTACCAAAACCAACGATCAATGGCACATTTTCAGTCCCGGCTCGTAATCCTTGTTCATGTGCCCCTCCATCTAAAAGTGGCTTTAGGGCAACATGTGGTTTTTTTAAGAGCGCACCAACTCCTATCGGCCCGCCCATTTTGTGGGCAGACAGAGTCATTAAAGAAACACCCAATGCTTGAAAATTCAGATCTATTTTACCGATTGCCTGGACGGCATCAGTATGAAACACCACGTCATAATAATGTGCGATGTCTGCTAGGCCAGGGATGTCTTGTAAAACACCGGTTTCGTTATTCGCTAACATCAAACTGCAAAAGCCATAAGTTTGATTTTCTAGCGTTGCTTTGAGTTTTTCTAATGTGTATTGACCCTCTTGGTTAGCAGCCAATTCGGTAATGTGCCATCCTAAAGTAGACAAACTGTGGGCAGACTTCAGGACCGAGTCATGCTCCATGCTGCCAACTAATAAAGCAGCTGGCGTAGTTTGGTCTAAGGCAAAACCTTTAATGGCGAGATTATTGGCCTCGGTACCGCCCGCCGTAAAGATCACTTCGCTGGGATGTGCGCCGGTAAATTCTGCGACTTGCTCACGGGCCGTTTCTACTGCTTGGCGCATCCAGCGACCATGGCGGTGAATACTGGCTGGGTTACCCTCTGCCTGCCAATAAGGCAACATAGCTTCTAAGACCGCGGGGTGAAGCTTTGACGTTGCATTATGATCCAAGTACACCTGTGTCATGATGGGTGGATTTCCGTAGTGATATT
The DNA here is from genome assembly GCA_023266435.1 of Legionellales bacterium. Classification (GTDB taxonomy): domain Bacteria; phylum Pseudomonadota; class Gammaproteobacteria; order Berkiellales; family Berkiellaceae; genus JAHFQF01. Next base: position 10,359 of record JAHFQF010000004.1, read on the forward strand.
GCAAGTTTTCATTGAGTGCGCCTGAATTTGGTGCAATTGCACGATTTGTTGGATTTCAGGCCAAAGGCTCAAACTTTTTAAAGTAATATTTTGTAAAAATTCAAAAATCTTGTAGTTGAGTTGATCCCATAGTACGTGGGTCAAACAAACATGTCCGTTAGCGCAATTGCCTTTACCGCCACATTTGGTGGTATCAATAGGCTCCTCGATAGCGAGCACAATGTCCGCAATGGTGATTTTATCAGGCGGCTGACCCAGAATATAGCCGCCGCCTGGGCCTCGAATACTAATGAGCAACCCTTTTGCCCGTAATTGGCCAGCTAGGCGCTCTAAATAAGGGAGAGGAATGTGGTTACGTTTAGAGATTTCACTCAGGGCAAAGGGGGCTTTTTCTTCGTGTAGCACGAGATCTAGCAAAGCAGTGACTGCATATCGACCCTTGGCGGTTAAATACATAACTACGTACCCCTTTCAACTGGGGCCAGAATGACATACTTGACTAATTTAGTCAAGTATTAGCCATGGACCCCTCGGGTGGGGATGCCCTCGTTTTTTCCTAAGTTGCTGTATAAGTCGGCACAGTATGGGTGGGTGCAGCATGGGTGGGTGTCCCTTCGTTGAAAGCTGTTAAGGAGGTGGGTGTCCTCTCTCCTGGCTCTTCAAACTGCATTAAGAGTCCAGGTGGCAGTTCGGTAACCTCTAAAGTGGGTGTCCCTTCTTGTGATGCTTCCACAAGAAGATCTTCGAGCTCAAATTCTGAGGCCTCTGTTTCTTCTATCCCTGCTTCTGGCCTAGCGCGCCGCCATAACAGTGTTAATTGATAAAAAAGCTTACCCAATGTATTGTCAGAATTTGACAAGCTATCTAACAAATAAGCAAGCCAACTGCGATCAATGGGGAAAATCATCTTAATTCGCTCTTCAGCGACCAACTGTGCCAATAACTCATCAATGAATTGCTCAGGCGTCTCGTACTTTTCCAAAATACTGGTGCGTATTTGATTACAATGAATAATCCAATTACATAGGTCGATATCACCTAAAGAGGAGGCATAGATATCACAGAGTACTTTTTCAGATTCTGACACTCTAATTGCAGACAATGCGTCAAAATGTGCATATTGATCATCTAGCGTAGTAAATGCTCGGCATTGCGCCATGAATACCGTACTCAACTTACCGTAAAAGGCATTGTCGATAGGAATGAGATTATTTGAAGACTCAAAAAATTCTTGATAGTCAGGGTGCGCTCTGACAGTTTGCGATAAACGTGTCACAATACCAGGATAACAACTGGGGCTATCTGTACCTAATTCGGTATCATTATGTGCTCTACGAATCTCACTAATATAACGCAAAAAAGCAACTTGCGTTTCCTCTCTGTCTTTACAAACTAAAAAATAACGCCCGACTTGTTCTCGAGTAAGCTGATAAGCTGTGCCTAAGAGTAATGCCCCCTCTTCATAAGTTTCTTTAGTACTAAAACACTCTAGGTGGGTGTCCTCTGCTTTGGGCGCTGTTGTCAGATTTGGCCATTCGATAGTTTCAGCTTGTGCATCAAATGCTCTCCAAGCGATATAGGCTGTCTTTTGATTTGCCTCTGGATCAGCCAACAATAACTGGCTTAACCCATGCACGCTGTCCGGATCGCCGATTAATAAAGAACGTCGATGATGTCGGATGTATACCTGGATGTTACGCTGAGAGTCGGCTTCAATTTCTGTTAATATCAATCGACGTATACGATTTTCTATATTCGTCAGACGCGCCTCATCAGATTCACCGTAAGATTGATAGTCGGCCTCTGTATCTGCAAAAACTCGCTCTCGTATCCCCATGGCTTTTCTTGCTAAGTCAGCCCGCATGGCTGACTCTATATCGCCTGCCCCCAGATGCAAGTCTTCTGCCGATAAAGCCATTTCAAATCTTTTTTGAGCAGCTTTGATTTTCTGAATTTCTTTAAAATACAATTGTTTATCTGCGCTAAAATAACCAATGTAATGATACAAAGTGTCATTTTCTTCTAACTGTCTCAAGATAGCTGGCGCTGAGAGTAATTCTGCGATGATTGCTGAGGAAGCGGGAGAGCTTGTTGCCTGCGTCAGCTCTTTTGTTTGCGAGAGCTCTCTTAAAATTTCAGGCCATTGTCTAGAAATTTGGTTTTGGACCCACGGGATTGACCAGAAAAAATGAAAAACCTCTGTGTGCCCACCAATTAATGCTTGTTTGATACACGCATATTTCTTGGCTTGTAACATAGTTAACTGTTTTTCTGGTGGGAAAATTTCCCATAACCACTCTACAGTGGGTGAGTGTCCTCCCGCACAGGCACCCCAAAACACTGCATATTGGTTTGCTTTTAACATTTTTAGTCGCCTTGCTTCAGGGCAATCTAGCCATAACCGCCTAGCAACCTCAAGATGACCATGGGCACATGCGAGGCAAAACGCATCGAAGTAATTTTCCTCTAGTATGTCTATCGGGTTGCCTAACAGGGCATATTGACCCCATAACCATTCGACTGTAGGCAAATCCCCCGCTGCACAAGCGGCTCGGAACGCGGCACAAGCATTGGCAGTTAATGCAGGTAATTTTTTTTCTGCTGGTATTTTTAAGCATAACCACATAGCAATGGGCAAGTGTCCCCTAGAGCAGGCGGCGCTTAAGGCATCGTATTCATTCGCCTCTATCATCCTCAGCGGATCGATGAGGACACTCGCTTGCTCCCAAAACCATTCAAGAATAGGTGGGTGTCCCGTCGCGCAGGCACTACGGAATCCTTGATAGCGCTCTGCCTGAAGTAAGTCCAAATGATTATCTGCACACTCTGTCCAGATTTCACGAATTGGGATGAGATCTGGTTTTTTACAAGATGAGTGGAAATTTTGACGATGTGTTTTGGCGATAAGGTCTGGCAAAGGCATGATATTCGCTATCCTTAGTAGTCAATTTGCTTTCCCTCAAACTTACCATTCTCATTCTAAAAATATCAAGCTTTTTTAGAGGACACTCACTCGATTTTAAGATTTTAAGCAGAATTTAATAGGAATTTAATGGACACTCACTTAAGTTTTTCAAAAAAACAGCAGCATTTAGACAAGCAAGTATTAATAAATAGTAATTTTCAATACAATTGATAAGTAACAACATATGCTATGCATAGGATACCGAGGGACATTTAAAAAAATTAAAGAAGAGTATAAACACTCAGAATGGATTTTAAGAAGTGTTCTTCTAAGCGGCTTGCCGTTGCATGTATAAACGTTTAGCTAATTGCCAACCCTTTAAATTCCGCTTAGTTAGACTAAAATTTGAAAGCGCCTCATAACTACCAACAGCATAAGCAAAACTGTCCTCTAACTCCTGGATCAGTGTAACCCACCCCTCTGTTTGCAATACCAAGCGATCCAATAAAACTGGTAACCTCTCCGGAATGTGTCCCTTCCCCTCTACGAGACAACGGCCACTCGTCTCCACTAACATCAAATAGTCATCAAGACTAAAGCGAATACCCTGCTTTTGATTTGCAAATAAAGGAATCAAACTATCTGGCTGCGGTTGCTTGGCCGCATAACATTGAATACGCGCTTGAATAGAGGTGTAATCAGAAGCTTCCAGTGTTTTACATACACCAGCTCGGATCGGATTTAAATCCACATAAGTCATGGCGCTTAAAATAGCCACATCATCTAATAATGCCTGTGAGCCGAATCTTCCCTCCCAAAAACGCCCTTTTTTCTGATCATCTTCGTTAGACTCTTTAGCGATCCACTCATTGATGCTTTTCATAAACCAACTCAGATCGGTCAAATGACTACGGATCTGCGCAACACGTTGTTTATATAAAGCAAGCGCACCATTTGACTTGAGAATATGAGCACGTTTTGCGTCGGCAGGATATAACTTAGACCATTGAGAAATGACAGTCATGTCATCCCAAGAAGCAGCCAACTCAGGCTTTACTTCAATGACGATATGATAATGATTTGACATAACAGCGTAGGCGCAAATACCAATTGCAAACGCATCAGCGACTTGTTGCATGCGACGCACTATCCATGCTTTACGATAACTGTAGTTCTTACCCGTTTCTGAATCAACACCACATAAGTAACTCTGCCTTACGCAACGACTGAAACAGTGATAGTAACAAGTTTGATTAAGATCGACCTTCTCTTTACGTGCACGCGTCATGAGGACATCCTTTCCCTCTCTGTAATTTTCTTATTGTATTTATTTACAGATCTTTGTCAAGACTTAAAATGAGTCTCCCTCATCTTTTGGATGGCGCTTAAAATACCTTGTAAAATGTCCAACTCTTCCTTATCAGGCTCAGCTCGATACAAAAACCGCTTCAATCTGGGCATTAGTTTTTTAGGCTTCTCTCGATTTAATATCTTAAGATCAACAAGCAACTGCTCTAAACGCTCAAAAAAACTTCGTATCTCTCCTTGATTAGGGGACACGCACCTCTCCTCCTTTGCAGGCACCACCGCCCGTTCCTCTAAACAAGCCTGGCAAAGCTCGTAACTCATAATCTGTACCGCTTGCGCTAAATTTAAAGAAGTATAACTACCACCAGTAGGAATCTGAATGTGCACCTGACATTGCGCCAACTCCTCATTCGTTAATCCATTTTTTTCACGCCCAAATACAATCGCTATAGCACTGGACTGAGGCGTATCCAATACTTTACAAGCAAGCTGTTTCGGCGTTAGCATAGCCCAAGGCAATTCCCTGTCACGAGCGGAAGTCCCCGCCACAAAATGACACTCTTCCAACGCCTCCTCTAATGTAGCAACCTTCCGCGCACCCAATAACACCGCCTGCGCACCAGCTGCCATGGCCATCGCATCTAAACTCTGGGGATCACACTGCGGATCCACTAAAACCAATTCTTTTAGCCCCATCGTCTGCATCGCACGCGCAACGGAGCCAATATTTGCACTGCAAGAAGTCTGCACCAAAACAATACGGATGTTACATCGCATGATTTCAAATCACATAAAAAGTGTTAGCCTTTCATTCTAACACAAAATAAAAATAATAAGACTTTTACCTACCTAACTTCCTTCTAAATAAGACTGGAGACGACGCAGATGCACCAGAATAATCACACTCTCGGTACCCCCGAAGAAATGGAACTACGCTGGTACCACAATGTATATCAAGGCGACAAAATGCCCCAGCTGACCCTGAGAGCAGTCCTTATGGGGGCAATGCTAGGTAGCGTGATGTCTGTGTCTAACCTCTACGTCGGCCTCAAAACAGGCTGGGGCGTGGGCGTCTCCGTTACAGCGTGCATCTTATCTTTTTCGATTTATAAAACCCTCTCAAAAGCCTTCCCCCGCATTTTCAAAACAGAAATGTCCATTTTAGAAAATAATTGCATGCAATCTACCGCCTCCAGTGCAGGTTACTCTACAGGGAGTAACCTGGTTTCCGCCGTTGCCGCTTATCTCATGATTACGGGACACTCCATTCCCTGGCCAGTACTCATGGCTTGGATATTTTTCCTTGCAGTGCTTGGCGTATTTTTGGCCATCCCGATGAAGCGGCAGTTGATTAATATTGAACAATTAGCTTTTCCCAGTGGCATTGCGACTGCAGAGACTCTAAAAAACCTATACGCCAAAGACGGCGAAGCGCTCAAAAAAGCACGAGCATTAGGGATCGCAGGGGTAGTGGGCGCAGGTATCGCTTGGTTTAGAGATGCAGGTCGCCCCTTTGCCATTCCTCATATGTTACCTCTACCAGGCACACTGCAGGGACACCCACTTGTGCAGTGGACTTTTGGATTTGAAATAAGCGCCATCATGTTAGCTGCTGGCGCAATTATTGGTCTCAAAGTCACCACCTCCATGCTATTGGGCGGGATTATCAACTATGGCTTTCTAGCTCCTTTTGTTGCACAACATGGCGCGATTGACGCGGAGCAGTTAAGTTACCGTGAAATTATGCATTGGAGCACCTGGGTAGGCGCATCTATCATGCTCTCGTCCGGACTCATGTCTTTTGCCATGCATTGGAAAACCATTACTCGAGCATGCTCTAGGGTGGGTGTCCTCTGCTTTAAAAAGAAGACACACCTAGCAGAGGATCCGCTTAGCCAAATTGAAGTCCCCTTCTCTTGGTTTTTAACAGGCATCCTATTTGGTGGCATGGGAGTCATTTGGATTCTATATGCATTTTTTGGGACAACTCCTTGGATGGGATGCCTGGCTGTATTACTGACCTTCTTTTTAGCACTCGTAGCCTGCCGCGCCACTGGTGAATCGGACATCACCCCTCTTGGCGCCATGGGAAAAATAACTCAACTTACCTTCGGGGTCATTGCCCCCACCAATCCAGTCACTAACCTAATGACAGCAGCAGCTACTTCAGGTGCGGCTGCCTCTGCCGCTGATCTGTTGGGAGATTTAAAAAGCGGTTATCTACTAGGCGCTAATCCTAGACAGCAGTTCATTGCACAGTTTTTGGGAATTTTTATTGGTGTCCTAGTCTCAGTCCCTGCTTTTACTATCTTGATACCAAATGCCAGCGTGCTAGGTACTGAACAATGGCCAGCTCCAGCAGCACAAGTCTGGGCAGCAGTGGCTCAGTTGCTGTCAAATGGCTTAGATGCACTGCATCCTTTTGCAAGAATAGGCATGTGGTGTGGCCTTACGGTGGGTGTCCTCTTGGTCTGCCTGGAGCATCTGCTCCCTACTCGACTCAAACGCTGGGCACCTTCCGCCATGGGCATAGGCTTATCCATGGTAGTCCCTTTCTTTAATTCTTTTTCTATGTTTCTTGGGGCACTACTGGCTTTCTTAATTCATAAAAAATGGCCCAAACTATCCGATCAATATCTCATCCCAGTCAGCTCAGGCCTCATTGCCGGAGAGTCCATCATCGGAGTGCTCATCGCCTTACTGCTCGTATTTGGCATTTTATAGAAAAAGCCGTGCATACACACTACAAGTGAGGGCCGGTGTTACTAGTGGGTGTCCCCCAAATCTGGTATCATGGCCACCATCGTTCTTTAGCATTTAGATTAGAATAGGCTGTTAATTATATGCACCCAATTGTTAATATTGCAGTAAGCGCTGCTCGTGAAGCAGGTCGTCTCATCATGCGTCACTTTGAAAACCTAGAACACATCGAAGTCGAAAGCAAAAGTCGCCACGACTTTGTCTCCCAAGTAGACAGAGATGCACAACACCGTATCATTCAAGTCATCAAAAAAGCCTATCCCGATCACGCAATACTGGCTGAAGAACAAGATATCCACGAACTAGATCCCAATGCCCTCACCTGGATCATCGATCCGCTAGACGGCACAACTAACTACCTTCGCGGTATCCCCCAATTTGCAGTCTCCATCGCCTTCATGGAAAAAGGGTTAATCACCCACGGCGTTATATTCGATCCACTCAAAGACGAGCTCTTCAGTGCCTCTCGTGGTCAAGGCGCACAATTTAATCGCCAACGCCTCAAATTTAAAAAAGCCAAACCTATTGAGCAATGCCTCATCGGTACAGGCATCCCCTTCGGCGGTAACACAACCTATTTGGACGCCTATCTCGGTATGCTCAAAGACATCTGCCCACAAGTATCAGGCATTCGCCGCATGGGCGCAGCTTCCCTCGACCTCGCCTATGTCGCAGCAGGTCGTCTAGATGGTTTTTGGGAAATAGGCCTAAAACCCTGGGACATGGCAGCCGGAATACTCATGATCGAAGAGGCAGGTGGCTATGTAACAGACTTCCACGGTAAAGCAGACTTTCTAGAAAGTGGCAATGTCATCTGCGGATCACCTAAAATTCATCCTATCCTACTAGAAATCATCAAAAAGCATATCGCTTAGAATAAGAAAGGCTGGTTTTACCAGCCTTTCTATCTATACCCAAGATCCTTCAAAATGCGTAGTTTATAGCAAAGCGAATTTAACCAGATGCAGTCTTCTGAGCCGAGAAATAGTCAACACTATTGCGAGGCGAAGAAGGCTTCAGCTGGGTAAACTCGGGCAGCTAGAAACATGCATTTCGAAGGATCTTGGGTATATCATACTGCTAATTACCCTTACGGCGCATCATCCAGAAAACGCTCCTTTGCTTTAGGCAGCAAATCTTGACGGGATAACCCCATCGTCAAAGCCAAGGCCCCCGCAATGTAAATCGAAGAGTAAGTACCAATCACAATACCGATCAAAAAGGCGGTTGAGAAACCATGCAACGACTCTCCACCACACAGAAATAACGCAATCACCACAATGAAGGTCAACAACGAAGTCATCAAAGTACGAGACAACGTTTGATTGATAGACATGTCAATGATTTCAGACACTGTTCCCTGGCGCATTTTACGAAAGTTTTCTCGAATCCGATCATAAACCACAATCGTATCATTCAAAGAATAACCCATCACCGCCAAAATAGACGCCAAGGTCGCCAAATCAAATTCAATTTGGAAAAACGCAAACACCCCTAAAATCACAATCGGATCGTGCAATAAAGCCGCTGCTGCACTCACCGCAAATCGATACTCAAAACGTACAGCAATGTAAATCATGGTGGCTATCAGCGCAACCACAACCGCAAGACCGCCTTGCTCCGCAAGCTGCTGCCCCACTTCTGAGCCAACAAACTCTACGCGTCTTAATTCCGCAGAAGGCCACGCTGCTTGAAGATTTTTAACAACAGTCGCACCTAATTTTTCTTCGCTCATTTTTGAAGTATTCGGCAAACGAATCAAAATGTCTTTGGTTGAACCGTATTGCGCAACTTTGGCTTCCGGATAATCATGACTGGCCAAATGGGATTTAATAGAGTCCGGCGCCACCGCTTCCGCAAAACGCAACTCCAACTGAGTGCCACCAGTGAAGTCCAAACCAAAATTCAACCCCTTTGTCACTAAAAAAAACAAAGAGGCAACGCTGATAAGGATTGAAAAGGCTGTCGTGAATTTACGAATGCCCATGAATTTAAAATTGGTATTGTGTTTAAAAAATTCCATGCTTTAAATTCCTACTGGCAAACGTTTGAGTTGGCGACCGCCAAAGACTAATTGCACGATTGCACGCGTTCCTGTGATGGCAGTTAACATCGAAGTCAAAATACCAATGCTGAGCGTAACTGCAAATCCTCGCACAGGACCACTGCCCACACTAAATAAAATCACACCCACAATTAAAGTGGTCAAGTTGGAGTCGATAATCGTTGCCAACGCTCTCTCAAACCCACTGTGAATACTGGCTCGAGGACTCATGCCATTACGCAACTCTTCGCGAATACGCTCGAAGATCAACACGTTTGCATCCACGGCCATCCCTACCGTTAATACAATCCCTGCAATACCCGGTAACGTGAGGGTTGCACCGATCATAGATAACACGGCTAACAACAGCACCAAATTCATCAACAAGGCAATGTTTGCAATCAAACCAAAGAGACTGTAATACAACAGCATGAATACCAACACAATCCCCATGCCCAACTCTACAGACAACATCCCTAAACGAATATTTTCTTGACCTAGACTAGGCCCAATCGTACGCTCTTCAGCCACACTGACTGCCGCAGGTAACGCACCAGCTCGCAATAATAGAGCCAAATCTTGCGCTTCTTGATAGTTTAAGCCCGTGATCTGGAAATGACTGCCTAGCGCACTTTGAATCGTCGCCAGAGAAATAATTTTTTCTTCCTTCTCTACAGTCTTATGGGTTTCCTCACCCTCTTTGTCTCCATCGGTATAATGTGTTTTCGTTTCGATATACACAACAGCCATCTGTTTACCAATGTTATCGCGAGTCGCTTTTGTAAAAATACCTAACCCACTACCAGTCACACGAATATCTACAGAAGGTCTACCATCACGTCCATCAAAAGAGGCCCGCGCCCCTGTAATCGAGTCCCCTGACAACAAGACTTGTTTTTTCACCAGCACTGGGCGATCGTCTCTCGTCAACAAGACTCTTGCACCTGGTGGTACTTTACCAGCCAATGCCTGACGCACATCGTGTGTATCATCTTGCATCACAAACTCAAGTGTTGCCGTTTTCCCCAAAATATCTTTGGCATATGCTGTATCTTGGATACCTGGTAACTCTACGACAATGCGATTTAACCCTTGTCTTTGCACCACAGCTTCTGCTACACCCAGTTCATTCACGCGATTCCGTAAAATTGAAACCGTTTGCTCCATCGTGTCATTACGCAAAGTTTGTAACACTTGTGGAGGTAAACTTGCTCTCAAATCAAAGACATTATTCAGATCTTCAGCACGTGCGAACTCGACTTCAGGATGCCTTTGCTTTAACAATTGTTGCGCGCTGTCGCGTAACTCCTGCGTTGCAAAGCGCAAGATCACCCCATTTTCTTCGGCTTTAAGATTACTATAACGTAACTTGGCCTCACGCAACTCTGTCTTAAAATCATTTAAAAAGCTTTCATATCGACGCTCCAACGTAGTTTCGATATCTACTTCCATCAAAAAATGCACACCACCACGCAAGTCTAACCCTAACTTCAAAGGCTCGGCGCCAATAGACTGGAGCCAGGCTGGCGTAGCCGGTGCTAAATTCAGCGCAACAGAATACGCATCACCTAACGTATGTTCTAGGAATTCTTTGGCTTTAAGCTGATCGTCAATGGTATTAAAACGTACCAGGATGTCATTTTTTTCTATTGCAACACGTTTAAAAGGAATCTGAGCAGCCTGTAGTTGCTCCTGAAGGTATAAAACGAAAGTCTCATCTTTTGCCACATGTGACGGACTCTCTACTTGAACAGCAGGATCGTCTCCATAGAGATTAGGCAGTGAGTATAAAATGCCCACAACCAAAATACATACCAACAGGAGATACTTCCATTTAGGGTAATGAGTGGGCATAACGCGTCCTTATCACTATGGCAAAGTAAAAGAGGAGCTGTTAGACAGCTTTGATGGTACCTTTAGGTAAACATCCAGCAACCGCTTGCTTTTGTACTAACACTTCTACCCCTTCGGATAAGGTTAAAACTACAAAGGCATCCGTGATCTTTGATACTTTACCCAAAATTCCACCGCTAGTAACCACTTCATCGCCTTTAGCTAAACTACTAATCATCTGCTTTTGTTCCTTAGCTCTCTTACTTTGTGGGCGCCAAAGCATAAAATAGAAAATCGCAAAAAAGCCGCCCAGCATGATAAAAGAACTATAAGGATTAGGCTCTTGAGCAGCATCAGCCAGTACAGCCGCTGGAAAAAAAGCAAGTAAAGCACCCAATACATGGGTTGTTTTCAAAGTGTTAAGTTGTTTCATTATGACCTCTTTCTAGCATTTTTAATGTCAAGCATTATACCCCTAGTCCTTATAAGATGAAACCTTTATGCAGACAGAGCCATTGCATGCACCGTTAAGTTTTCCGCTACATGTGAAAAATGAAAGGATGCATTTTCGAGTATCTTGAGTATAGAGATAGTCAACCTAATGACTCCCTCGCCTTGTGTTTGAATTAAAAATGTGGCAGCATACCCAGGAAGTCGGGGCTCAAACCTACGGCGCGCCCCCTTTATTTGCTACTGTAGAGCGCGGCGAGAAAACTTGTTAATCAAGAACTAAGCAATGCAATACAATGGCGAAAGCAACGTTTTGCGGGCCCTACTTTTAAAAAAGCGGGGGCAGCGATGGTGATTTTCAACGTAACCATATTAAGGCAACGAAGTTATGTCGGCTACAAAGAACCCCGGTTTTACTCTAGGAGCTCAGTTCAGCACAGAGTCCGGACTACAAGCGCAACTACAGACGATGCTATCGAGAGTCTTTCAAAGAGCCCAACAACGAAAGTTGCCACTCCAGTTGCTAGAAAAACTAGAAGCAGAGGTGCAGGAATTTGATATAACCACTGCTCAACCAGGAGCCCCTCGCGAAAGAGGGATTGCACGACTACAAGCGTCTAGCGACAAGCTACAAGCCATGAGAGAGCAGCTGGAAGCCCGCAAAAAAGATGTACAAGCCCACATAGCAGAAATAGCTATAGAGCATCCAAGCGCCACGCCAGATCAGCCTAAATTGAGCGATAAAATGATGGCGATTCAACAACATGCGCGCATGGGTCTGTCCCTCGAATTACTCGAACTAGAGCACCAAATAGCCGAGCTAGAGGAAGAAGATGAAATGACACCGATGATGGCATCACTGCTAGTTTCGAGACCCACAGAACAACTACTAGAACGTCTCATGTTGGAAACAGAAAGACTACAACAAGATGAGGTAGCACTAACAGTAGATGAGCAAGAGCTACAAGGACATGTGCAAACCCTAGAAGCATATCAGCAAGCGCTAGCAGAACATCAGAAACCAATAAGCCAAGAGCAAATATGGGAAATTGTTCTGCATATAAGATTACACATAGCAAATATCAAGGCAGCGATAGCAGAGGAACAACTCAAAGTTGTAACGATGCAAATAAAATTAGACCCTCAAAATTCTAGCTCATTAACTACGCTACAATTAGCAGAAGCACGAATAGGCCTAAGCAACTTGCACGCAACACAAGCACAAAGAGCAGTTAGCGAATGCACGAAGCAAGCACCAGCGTGGGGGGCAGTGATACCAGCAGCGACTTTAAGAGCACCATTATTATTTCAGCATGCTGCTCCAAGTCAGCAGCCCAAAACCGACGCTTCACATTCTCAAACAAAGCTGTTTCCAAGCTATAAAAAAGCGAAGCCCTAGCGCCCTGTTATTTTGGACTGCAGCTTTCGCGCCTCACTGTGTCAAATACAAAGACAGAATATAAGAGTGTAGATTCTTTGCGGCTATATAAAACACTAGACTAGATCTGCCACCTCCTTTTCTCTATGGTTGTTGAAATACACCTTAGCCATAGTGCATCTCGCGAGGTGTCAGATCTATACCCAAGGGACCTCAAAATGCTTTATCAAAAAGTCGCGTAACTACAACTTTGCCGATGCGCATGATACAACATCGGCTCACACTGAGTGAGGAGGTAACGGTGCACTTAATAGACATTATTACAAATCCAAACTTAAGTCCGACCGAAAGGCTATTAGCAGTCGAGCAAATACTTAGAGCCAACCCGGAGGAGGCGCAGCAGGCTGACCAGCATGGCGACACCCCGCTGCTCTTGGCTGCCTTTTATGGTCGCAAGGAAGTAGCGCAGGCGCTGATTAGAGCGGGCGCACCCATTCATCAGTCTGATAAGACTGGCAAAACCCCGCTGCTCTGGGCTGCTTTTTGTGGTCACACGGAAACTGTCAATGCACTGCTCGCCACCCCTGGTATACTGGTGAATCTGACTGATGGAAGTGGCACCACGCCGCTGCATGCTGCAGCTTTTCATGGCCACACGGAAACTGTCAATGCGCTACTCTCCGCCCCTGACACACTGGTGAATCTGGTCAATGGGAGTGGCAGCAGCCCACTGCATGATGCCGTTTTTCATGGTAGCCCGGAAACTGTCAATGCGCTGCTCGCCACCCCTGGCATACTGGTGAATCTGGTAGATGCGATGCATAGAACCCCCTTAGAGCTACATTTAGACAGAGTCAGATCCAACGCAACACGGAGCGAGCTGCCGCTGGAGACTTATCAGGCTGTCCAGCAGACCTTTGCTTTATTTCTAGAGAAAGGCGCTGATTTGGATGCGGTTTTGCAGCGCCTAGATTTAACAGCGCATGCTGCGTCGATACGCGCAGGAAATTTATTAGCAGGCCTGATACTGGCGCCAGACCAGGATGCCTTAATCCGGAACTTTATAGGGCGCGGCCAGAGTACACACGACCCCATGGTGCATACCACGGCCTACCTATCAGGACGTGAGTTGCGCAGACGTTATGGCGCCACCCTGTCAGAGGAGCGAGTCTTACTTCTGCAGCAGGAGTTACTTGAGGCGGCTGTGCGCCATAACGCTCAAGCGCCCACCAAGGCTTTTCTGGCAAAGATGCGCAGCGAAGGTGATAAAGATATCCCCTACTGGTCAGGCGGACTCACCATGCGACAGGCAGTTGTTTGTGCTTGGTTAGCCATCCATGATGAAAAAATTCGCTACCATGACTGTGCCGACCTAAAAAAAGACATTGCCCATGCCGAAGAGACTTTCTTTAATGCAGTCAAACAGTCGGTTGCAGAAAATCAATGCGTACGTGGTGGTTATTTCAATCAGCTTATCGCCGCTTGTGCCGCCAGCTTAGTGCCGGGGGTGTATTTAGTCCGCATGAAGCAAGAAATAGGAGCAGTGGTTAAAGACCTGCTATTAGGCAAGCTGGAAGCACGCTCCGCCTTTGCTTTGTTGCCTGCCAACGAAAGAGACGAAGTCTTAGCGGATGAGCGTGCTTATAGGCGGTTTATTTTTCAACTGAACGGCAACTTTGGTGTCTGCACGGCTTTCGGCAACAACCAACAGGAGATTGTCGATTCAGCTTATTTGGCAAGAGAAGCGAGAGAGCCTGCCTGGATGTGGCTCGAGCCAGACGAGCTCTCAACAATCACAAATCAGCTCGGCTGGTCTCACGCTGAATTTAAAGCAGCCTGGGAGGCCAGCCAGCCAATCCAGCCTCCGAGTGAGACAGAGACGCATCACCATGAGCTGCAAGATTGGATAAAGATTATCCAATCAGGCAACCTGCAAAGCGTATGGGAGCGCATGGCAGATTACTATGCCGCCCGTCTCGCTCAATTGAAGCAGGGCAAGGAGACTGAAGAGAGCGTGCGCACCCTCCTCACTCAAGACCAGGCAACCTTAACCAAGGCATTAGCAGACAAAGTACCAGACAATTGCATAGAGGATTTTTTTGACGCAAAGCTGGCAGAGCTAGATGGCCTGTCGTCGGTAGCCGCCAAGCCACCAGCCCTCACCCTTCGCGAGACCGCCCCTGAAATCCGCAGACGCACGCCTGAGGTCGCCGAGCGACATGCTCCGAGTCTGCATCGGTAAATCATTCTACATAGAGCCACCCTGGAGAACGACAATGCACTTAATAGACACTATTATGAATCAACACTTAAGTTCGGCCGAAATGCTATTAGCAGTCGAGCAAAGACTTAGAGCCAACCCGGAGGAGGCGCATCAGGCTGACGAACATGGCGAAACCCCGCTGTATTGTGCTGCCACTTATGGTTACACAAACATTGTAGAGGCGCTGATTAAGGCTGGCGCGAACGCGAATCAGGCTGACGCACATGGCAGAACTCCGCTGTATTTTGCTGCCACTTATGGTTACACAAACATTGTAGAGGCGCTGATTACGGCGGGCGCGAACGCGAATCAGGCTGATAAGAATGGCGACACTCCGCTGTATTTTGCTGCCGCTTATGGTTACACAAAGATTGTAGAGGCGCTGATTAAGGCTGGCGCGAACGCTAATCTGGCTGCCGATGATGGCCAAACTCCACTGCTTCAGGCTGCTCATCATGGTCACACGGAAATAGCGCAAGCACTGATTGATACAGGCGCAGATGCCAACCAGGCCGACAAGGCTGGCAACACCTCGCTGCATTGGGCTGCTCATGCAGGCCACACGCGAACTGTCAATGCGCTGCTCGCCACCCCTGGCATACTGGTGAATCTGGTAGATGCGATGCATAGAACCCCCTTAGAGCTACATTTAGACAGAGTCAGATCCAACGCAACACGGAGCGAGCTGCCGCTGGAGACTTATCAGGCTGTCCAGCAGACCTTTGCTTTATTTCTAGAGAAAGGCGCTGATTTGGATGCGGTTTTGCAGCGCCTAGATTTAACAGCGCATGCTGCGTCGATACGCGCAGGAAATTTATTAGCAGGCCTGATACTGGCGCCAGACCAGGATGCCTTAATCCGGAACTTTATAGGGCGCGGCCAGAGTACACACGACCCCATGGTGCATACCACGGCCTACCTATCAGGACGTGAGTTGCGCAGACGTTATGGCGCCACCCTGTCAGAGGAGCGAGTCTTACTTCTGCAGCAGGAGTTACTTGAGGCGGCTGTGCGCCATAACGCTCAAGCGCCCACCAAGGCTTTTCTGGCAAAGATGCGCAGCGAAGGTGATAAAGATATCCCCTACTGGTCAGGCGGACTCACCATGCGACAGGCAGTTGTTTGTGCTTGGTTAGCCATCCATGATGAAAAAATTCGCTACCATGACTGTGCCGACCTAAAAAAAGACATTGCCCATGCCGAAGAGACTTTCTTTAATGCAGTCAAACAGTCGGTTGCAGAAAATCAATGCGTACGTGGTGGTTATTTCAATCAGCTTATCGCCGCTTGTGCCGCCAGCTTAGTGCCGGGGGTGTATTTAGTCCGCATGAAGCAAGAAATAGGAGCAGTGGTTAAAGACCTGCTATTAGGCAAGCTGGAAGCACGCTCCGCCTTTGCTTTGTTGCCTGCCAACGAAAGAGACGAAGTCTTAGCGGATGAGCGTGCTTATAGGCGGTTTATTTTTCAACTGAACGGCAACTTTGGTGTCTGCACGGCTTTCGGCAACAACCAACAGGAGATTGTCGATTCAGCTTATTTGGCAAGAGAAGCGAGAGAGCCTGCCTGGATGTGGCTCGAGCCAGACGAGCTCTCAACAATCACAAATCAGCTCGGCTGGTCTCACGCTGAATTTAAAGCAGCCTGGGAGGCCAGCCAGCCAATCCAGCCTCCGAGTGAGACAGAGACGCATCACCATGAGCTGCAAGATTGGATAAAGATTATCCAATCAGGCAACCTGCAAAGCGTATGGGAGCGCATGGCAGATTACTATGCCGCCCGTCTCGCTCAATTGAAGCAGGGCAAGGAGACTGAAGAGAGCGTGCGCACCCTCCTCACTCAAGACCAGGCAACCTTAACCAAGGCATTAGCAGACAAAGTACCAGACAATTGCATAGAGGATTTTTTTGACGCAAAGCTGGCAGAGCTAGATGGCCTGTCGTCGGTAGCCGCCAAGCCACCAGCCCTCACCCTTCGCGAGACCGCCCCTGAAATCCGCAGACGCACGCCTGAGGTCGCCGAGCGACATGCTCCGAGTCTGCATCGGTAAATCATTCTACATAGAGCCACCCTGGAGAACGACAATGCACTTAATAGACATTATTACAAATCCAGACTTAAGTCCGAAGGAGGAATGCCGCCGCACCCCCTGACAGCGCGACCTAGAACGCCCTACTAAATATTAAAGTGTCAGATCTGTAGTAGCTAGACCCGATCTGTCAGTTACCTTATTTTACCAGGGTGTATGTAGGGTTAGATTTAAGCTATACCCAAGATACTTCAAAATGCGTAGTTTATAGCAAAGCGAATTGACCCAGATGAAATTTTCCGCACCAAGGAATAGTTGTGAGGTGAGGATGGCTGCAGAGGGTTAAATTCGAGCAGCTAGAAACAGGTATTTTGGAGTTTCTTGGGTATATGCTTTTCTGCCACATGGGCTTAAAAGAGACTTGCATCCTTTGTCAAAAAGCAGGTACAATGCACATCGTAAATGCCGGAGTGGCGGAATTGGTAGACGCGCTGGACTCAAAATCCAGTGATGGAAACATCGTGCGAGTTCAAGTCTCGCCTTCGGTACCAGCCTTAAAAAAATCTTATTTTAATCCATCCTATGACTATAGATTGAGATTAACCGTTGTCAGGATATCGCTTTAACGCTGATGGCTTGGATTCCCACTTTCGCAGGAATACCAAGCATTTATTTAGGATTGGCTCACTTGCCTCGGATATGTTGCGGCCACTGAATGACATAGTCTGAGAGCTCATTAATTAACGTAGTGCTGTAACGTATCAAGCGACTATGTCCCCTACCCCATTCTTTGCAGAGCTGTTGCGCATATCGTAGAGCGACATTTACCATTTCTTCAGGTGCAAAGTACAGAGTTTGTACCGGATCACGCATGATACGATTTCGCCACACTTGGCAAGCGGTACGTAAGTGTAAGGCCATGGAGACGCCTAGGCACAGTCCTTGTAGCTGTTTAGGATCGCAAACTGCTGCACCAGCATTCGCAGGGATGACACGCTTGAGTGCTATCCATGTTTGATCATAGTTCATGATTTCCACATTGTCTGCTTGCATTGCTTGCAGTAGTGTCTCAAAGATTTCAACGTCACAGAACACATAATCCTTCTGTAGTTGTTTTTGCATCATTTTGCAGAAATGCTGCTGATACGCCTCTAAAGCATGCTCTAATATGCGTTGTCTGACGATCAAAGCATTGTGTGCTGATACATTTCCTGTGGACGCTTTTAGCCAGAGATCCATGAGGGTCTGCTGACGAGCTACTAAAGGCGAGGGATACCCCAGTTTGACCAAATCATGCACAATATGGACAAAGTTTTGGGTAACTGCATCTGTTGTTAAGGTCATCATGGCTTTATGTTGGCGAGCAACCAGACGCGCTAATAAGTCTTTTAAATACTGCTGCGCATCAGCATCCCCAAATGTATTTAAAAAAAGTACGCTGCGATACAATTGGTTGACTTGATCTGACGGCACATAGTGGCGCATTAAATAAAAACAACTGTCACTACCATCACCCAAATATCGCACTACAAGTGAGCAGGCTTTTTTCTGTAATTTGAGTAGTTGTTTTCTAAAGTGAAAAAGACTTTCCCCGGGTAAGTTTTGCAACACTTTGGCCATGTTAGCGTGTGCTTGCCAAAGTGTAATACACTCTAACCCATTGCTATGTGGATTATGAAATAATCGCTGAACACAGAGAAAGAGTGCTTCACGCAGCAAGGAAAGAGAACCTTCCGATTGATAGGTAAGCAGCTGCTGTTGATAAGAGCCTGCGTAGGCGCCCAAAACATTCAACTCAGCCAAATTGCTGGCTAATTTTAAACGCTCCAATAAAATCTCTGTCAAGTGTCTTGATAACGCGGGATAGGTTTGTTTTAAATCTTGATAGGCCTCTAATATTTTTTTATCTTCTTGTAAC
>JAHFQF010000125.1 GCA_023266435.1 Legionellales bacterium
CTTAAAAGAGCGCACACATTTTTAGCCTAAATGGCAATTGCCTAAACTCACATGGGTAGCACGTGGCTAAGCTTTAAACACTCAACCACAATTGCACCTACTGCAAAAATAAACAACGCACTTAACATCCACTTACCGCCCCATAAAGGAACTTCAGAGTGACGTTTTTGATAGTAACGACCCACCCAAACCATCGCAACGGGTAATAACCCATTCATGATGGCATCGCCAAACCCACCCGTCAGATCGAGGGCCAACAGAAACACATTAAGAAAGTTTTCTGCAAAATAATAAACCGGTACAAAAACCAATAAAGTTAGGAAAATGGATCCTATGCCTTTCCTAGGAATATGTAAGCCGTCGGATAGAAAGTCTAAACAACTGATGGCCATCCCAATAAAAGAAGTAATTAAGGCAAAAAAGGCGAAAAATTTTGCAATAAAAGCTAATCGCTCACTCTTCAATAAGACAGTTAACGAATCGGTGGCTAAATGATGCTCTTGAAAAGCAAACAAGAGTCCATTTTCACCCTCATAAGGGACCACCCCTAAAACAAGCCACTGCCAGCACAAATACACCAAAAAGGTCAATGTGGTCCCAAAAATAATGGCGCACCGGATAGAAGTAGCATTTTTTTGGAGTAAAGGGGTGAGACTTGGGATAATCCACTGATAACTAAAACTGGTTAACATCAGCGGTAGACAAGCCAACATCCAAGGCTTATCCCATTGTGCGCGCTCTAAAAATACGGGGGTGACTTCTGAGCTGCCTAGCGCAATCATGTAAAGATAAGCACCGACTAAAGCAATGAATAAGACGATATTAATCCGACTTAAAAATTGGTTGCTGAGCAATAAGAACGCACCAAAAAAACCAGTAAATGCAAAATACGCTTGTGATCGGGTCAGCTCTACACCCCAAGTTTGCATGACTTGTAGTGTAATTCTGCCACCTCCATCGACATAGGCGACTAAAGAGGCATAACAGACAAACAAATACGTGATCCAGGCAACGGCTTTACCTTTATTGCCTAATAGCTCACCAGCCATGGTCACAATATGACATTCTTTTTTAATCCATAAATTGACCTCTAGTAGTAATAATCCCGTGGCAGTCATGAATAACCAGGCACAAGCCATCACAAAGATTGAGGGCATGAAACCAATAAATCCCGTGGTAACAGGTAAAGCCAACATACCACCCCCAATGGCGGTACCACCAATTAAAAAAGCAGCACTAATAATGGATAGCTGGTCCTTAATCTGAGCAAATGTCATATTTGTAAATCCTAATCAATAAAAAGCACGTATTACAAAAAGAAGAAAAATAAAAAAGCGAGTTTAGACTAAGATCGTCGTCGAAGCTGAGAAGTAATCTCTAGATGATGGGTGAGGGTGTTATACGGGCTCATTTGAGGTATGAATGTCCTAACTGTAATGGTTAATTAAGTCATGTAGCAAAGTATCTTCCTAAGAGTATATCCAGGTTTAGGCCCGATAATCAAGAGTTACTGAACCCAATTAATCCGAGTGCACAGTTTTGCATGCTGAAGCGGCCCCTCAGGGCCCAAGCAGTTTACCCTACACTCGGATTCTTCATAATCACTTTCCAAGCCACGACTTGTCGTAATCGATGGCAGCTACGAGTAGGTGGTAAGCCACGATGCAGAATGTGAGCAGGAAACAGGATAAATTGATTAGGCTGTGGGTACACGTAATAATGTTTGTTATCCACCAAAAATTCTGTATGCCCACCCCACTCTTTATGCCACTCTTCATGCACATACCATAAGATGGTGTGTGTGGCATTATTACCTGTATCAACATGAAAACTTGTATCCAAGCCAAAAGTTAGTGCGCTAGAGTATGATCGTACTACCTCAAAATCACAATTCAATCGGCTTTTTAATACATCCGGCAGCTGCTGACGGAAAAGCGCGCTGTCTAAGCGCGTAGACCAAAATACTTTATCCTCCCCTGGCAGGGAGGAGTGTTTAAACAAATACCCTTGTTTGGTCCGTAAATAAGGGCCAATTTGATTGAATTCCGCTGGGGGTAATAATTGATCAAAAATTAACAGCTGATCCATAGCAGACGCTCCGTTTTTCCAATCTCCCTCTCAGTCTAGGTGAATCCACTGCTTCTCTCAAAACGCCAATATATGTTACACAACTTGTATGAATTCTCTATTTTTTTAATGCAATATTGATAACGCTCGGTATTCGGTATATATACGAATAAAACCATGATCATTTTTGAGATAGCATGAAAGAAGCAAGCGCCATTTTCAGTATGATGTCTATAGCAGGTGATGCTCTGACTTTATTTGCTTACTACATGCTGCAATCTAAAAAACTCTCTGCCGAAAGTCCGCTTTTTCTGTCGCTTAACTGCTTAGGCTCTAGTATCATTTTGATCCCGCTGTTATTCCACAGCTCGCTTGCGCTCATTTTGGATCAAGTGATTTGGTTCAGCATCAGCGTCTATGGAGTTGTGCAGAATGCTCCGCAGTGGTTCAAATCCCCTGGCAGACGAAAACATACTGCATCTTCTGAGCATTGTACGCTAAATCCACGATTAGAGCCTGATATCCCTGAATATACTCCTAAAAAAGCCCCCCTCTCTGGCGGTAATTGACTTATTTTTTTTAAACGGTATAGTGAATTTTACCCGAATGTTAAAGATAACTATGTGAAGTGCTTTTACCCGAATTTAACCGATTTTTCGCATGCCACACAGGCAGAATTGCCGCTCTGTATTGGTAGTATCACCTATTTTCTTCTATCAGTACTCTATAAAACTAACATTGTGGAGAGCCCATGATATCGCGCAAAATGCCACTGCTCATGCTTTTAGGTTTACTTGCCCTCATCCTCTGGGGCAATGCACTGCCATTACCGATGAAACAGTTCTTTTATACGCTGAGCCTCACTATTAAGTCGCTGATTATCTGCATTTTGCCAGTTCTAGTGTTTGGGCTGCTGTTAAAAGCGACCATCAATCTCTCTCAAAACGCCACCCGCATTTTAGCCCTCATCTTAGTCGGGGTTGTATGCTCTAATTTTCTTTCTACTATGTTAAGCCACTACGTAGGCATGATGATTTACCAAATTGATCTCTCTGTCCTCTCTCCCGATCACGAAGAAAGCTTACAGCCCTTGTGGCAATTCCAATTCCCTAAACTAGCGTCTACTGCACATGCAATGTTCGGTGGTATTTTTGTGGGACTACTTGCAGCCATTTTGAAGATCAAGTCTATAACGACTTTTTCTGAAAGATTTGAAACCATTATTAACCTCATATTAAAGCTCCTCAAATGCATCGTGCCCTTCTTTGTATTAGGCTTTATTGTGAAGTTGCAGCATGATGGGCTGATTGCGATCATTGTCCAAGATTACAGTGTGATTTTTGCGGTGATTACAGCAAGTTTAGTCGTGTATCTCTTTAGCATTTACTTCATCTTTAATGACTGTCAACTTGCACCAACCATGAACAGCATCAAAAATCTCTTGCCTGCAAGTCTGGCCGGCTTTTTAGGTATGTCTAGTGCAGCGGCTATGCCATTGACTATTCTCGGCGCAAAGGCCAATGCAAAACAAAAAGACTTAGCAAACTCTATCATTCCGGCAACAGTCAATGTGCATTTGATTGGTGACTGTTTTGCCATTCCTATTCTTGCGTATGCTGTGCTCAAAAGCTTTGGTCTAGAGCAACCCGATCTGTTAACTTACACACAATTCACGCTATATTTTGTGTTAGCTAAATTTTCCGTGGCAGCGGTTCCTGGTGGAGGAATCTTAGTGATGCTACCTATCTTGCAAAATAATCTAGGCTTCACGACAGACATGCAAGCATTAATCACTGCTTTATACCTGCTTTTTGATCCAATCATCACTGCGGCCAACGTTCTAGGCAACGGTGCCTTTGCTAAAATGATAGATACCGTTGTGTCTAAACAATTCGGTCGAGACACGATGCAGTTCCGATCACTTTAATCGGGGGAAAACTGATTGTTTTCCCTTAGAAACCTACTCACAGGAGTCCTCATGCAATCCATACTGAGTGTTGCGCATGCTGCAACAGCGATCGAGCATGACATTTTTCGCTCTCACGATTTTAGTGATTTCATCACAACCCTTACAAATTTGACTACAGAGTATGCACCCCAGGACATTTATGCATTAGTTGATGTGGATTATACAATCACTGTCCCCGCACACCCTGCAACTCATGCACCCAATGTGAAAGAACATTACACTCAATTTATCAAATTAACTAAAGATTTTAGTTCTGATGAGTTGGAAAGGTTTGAAAATATAGTTTTAGTGCAACAACCACAACAAGTGATTGATCCCAAAGTTCAAAGCTACTTGGCACAGTTGAAAAAAAGCCAAATTAAAACCACAGCCATTACTGCCATGTTGTGTGCTCCCCTCGCCCCTGACATGCACTCCATGACACAGTGGCGTTATGAGTCTCTCAAATCGCTAAATATTGATTTCAGTGACAGCTTTCCTCAGGTTGAGATCTTTGATTTCACGGAAATTCCTGCTTATCTAACAGCACACCCCCAATACTATAAAGGGATTTTGTGTACCAATGGTGAACTAGGCCAGCATCATAAAGGCACTGTCTTGGATTCGTTCTTAAAACAAACGGGCTATCGACCTAAAGTGATTGTGATGATTGATGATAAATTAAAAAATCTAGTGGACGTGCAAGCGACACTACAAAATACTGGTATTCGTTTCATCGGATTTGACTATCAAGCAGGTCTGCAATTTGCTCAACAACCGGTGGATCAGCTCGCCTTTACGCAGTTTTGGAATGACGTTAAAAAGGCGTTGTAGTTTCAGCTTGATGGCTTTTGTCATCGTAGCTCGATGATTCTAATCATTTCTAGTGAGTGCGCTTATGCGATCTTTTTCTGCATTTACGTTGATAGAGCTCGTTCTTGTCATAATCTTATTAGGCATTCTCACTGCAATAGCAGCACCAAAATATTTAGACTTGCATAAAGATGCCATCATCGCCTTGTATCAACATGATCATACTACGATTCAGTCACAACTAGACATGCTGACTAATAAATGGAGAGTATCAGGTGGTCAAGCAAAGCCAGGACAGATTGACAGCAACATGCAACTAAGGATAAACGAGCAAACTACTGTCAAGTTTACTCACTATGGATGGCCTATTCGTGTGGCAGCAGTGGGTGAAGCGATGCTAGCTGACGTTTATCATAATTCGACTGAAGCGGACAGCTATATTTGTAGGGATATTTATCGCTTTTTACTCGGTATCACTGATGGCATAGAGGCTTGGCCAAATTGCGAAACGCTGGCTACCCCCAATACAAGATACTGCTCAGATTTAATACCACCATCAGCCACTCTAGGCGGACCAGGCGTTGCTACCTGTAGATTAATGCCAATTGCACCGTATGAGTGCACACTGCCTATCATGTTTATTATGTATGAAGTCAATACTGCGCGTTTCTCCTATTCAGCATTGGCTAGCACATGCTCTACAGAAGAAATAGAGTCTCAAGAAGCAATTGGTGAAAAAGTTTTTAAAAAGCGCCCTGCGGAATAATACTAAAGCAATACCCAAATCATGGTACTTACCCTGCTAACAGCGGACATTCTTAATTTGCCGCTACAGCTACAATTCCAGCATCTGTCTTTCTTGCCGATAACACCATCAAAGAAGGAGAGAGCACATGCGACCTAGCACTGTCATGACTTATGGACTTATCGGTCTTTTATTAGCCCTATTTGGGTATGGCTTACTTTGGAAATCCACTGCAGATACACTAAAAAATCATGTAGAGACGGAGCTAGAAGCGCTTGAATATGCCATTGAAAAAAGAGGCGGTCAATTCAATTATGGGTTGATTAGCGTCACCGGCTTTCCCACTGCGTTGACGGTCAAGATTGATAAATTTTCCATGCGCTATTATAAGGACAAGGGTTGGATTAGCGTAGCACTTCCTGAGGCGATTACAGTACACAGAGCCATGAGCAGTGATTTAATTACCATTCAATTACCAAAACTGATGCAACTCCAGACACAATATGCAAATCAAAACAATGTAATCTCCTATGTGCTTGAAAGCAGCTATAATCCGCAATTGCAATTAGTATTACCCGAATCTATTGAGCTCAATAAAGTGCTTTCTAATTGGACAGACATGGAAGCAGCCCTGACCCATGTCAAATTATCCCTGCGAGATAGCACCCTAGCGATTCAAACTGGAGATGCAACCTTAGTCTATCAACAGGCAGATGCCTTATCATTTGACTATAGCCGTGTCTCTCTAGAAGAAACCCGTAATGATCAATATCAATTAAAAGTGTCGCTCAATGGGTACACCATTAAAGATGCGATTGATGCCCGTTGGTTAAAAAGCTTGCCTTATTATCGATTTTTTAGTCGGTATTTTCAGAACACTCAACCATTACAAGCACAGTGTGATCTGATCATTACTGGCCCTAAAGAATGGTCTAATTTTTTCTATCAAGATTCCAGTTATCAGATCAATCAGTGTGAAATACAAAATCAAGTTGGTAAAATTGCGCTGTCCTCACAACTTGCATTCTTTCAAAGCAAACAATCCCCGAAAAAAGGAAATATGCAAATTGAGATCAGTAATTATCTCGAAATGCTATACCCACTCTTAGAGTCAGCGGATGCAGTTTTAACGCTGCCAATTTTACAAAGCTATATTCCTCCAATTGAAAAACCTCAAGCCTCACTGGAGTCATACGGTAATCCCCCCTAAAAAGCATTGATGCCAAAAGTAGAATTTTCTCGTAAAATAAGCGTAGGAGATTCTGCATGAAAAAATCAAAATATTCAGATAGCCAAATAATTTCTATTCTGAGA
>JAHFQF010000126.1 GCA_023266435.1 Legionellales bacterium
AAGCTGACTGCTAAGATGGAAATCCCTAAGATGCTTGTTCTCATGCGCAACCCAAACCGACATGCTGGCTACATACTGCTATCAGTATAGTCGGTCAGGATTGCGTTAGAGGAGGAAAAAGAGTCGTTTATTTCACGATCTTCCAGGTGCCATCAGGTTGACGGCAAGCGGTACCATAGGCTTGTTGCTCTTTGCCTGCAACGACCACGTTTTGTTGAAACTCACGGCAATAAGCGCCATCATTTGCGCGGCCTTCTCGCGTTGCAACAACGCTGCCATGATTGCCATTTTCTTCATTATACCAGGTAATGGATTTACCAACTGGCGCTGCAGCAGCATTATTAAATGCAGCTTGTGATTTTAAGCGATCGGTTTCATCCATACTATTACCCACGCTACCGCCAATACCTGCACCAACCAGAGCACCTAATGCGGTAGTGACTAAACGACCATCGCCTTTACCAAATTGAGATCCAGCCAAAGCACCAGCTACACCACCGACGACTGTACCAGTGGCCTCTTTATCACCCATGTGCTCGCAGCCTGCTAATACCAACGTCCCTGCACACAACAACACCGCTCCAAATTTGATTGAAAACACTGTAAACATCCTCCAGTTATTGATTAGGCATACCGAAAAACAGCATAGCAAAAAATCCTTGAAGATTCACGCCGGTGCTTTTATTTGCCTCGCATGATAGTTATCGAGAAAACTGCATTTGCTATGAAACAGAGCCCCACCAGGGAAAACCTGACAGGACCAGCCCTGAGAATTAACGAAAACGGCGCGAGTTATGAAAAGAGTGAGCTGTTTTATGAGTATGCCTTGCTGTCGGTCTTTGTTGTTCTAGCATTTTGGATTGGGCCTGAAGTTTTTCATAAGCAGGCGATATTGACTTGCTGGGCTTGGTTGAGTGTTCACTAAAGTCAGAAACTGTTGGTTCTGCTTGCCTGGATGTGAATTTCGGTTGCGTAAGCGTATTATCTTTTAAATTTTGACTTGCATAATTCTGATTGTCACCACCCATAAAAAACTCCTTATCAAGTGAATGAAGTAAAAACGAGCGTATCTTATGTGATTTTTTCGAAAAAGTCTTCTGCTTTTTTAGGGGTTTTATAGCTGAATTTATCAAAATCCCAGAAAGTTTTATCCATCAAGTGACTAGGTTGTAAATTTTGTACCGCCGATAAAATATTACTGGGGATTTTAGGGTTAGTCTGAGCGAGTTCGGCGATCAATTTCTTGACCCTTTTTCGTGCTAAATTTTCTTGGGAGCCGCACAGATTACAAGGAATAATAGGGTATTGTTGTAAGTGTGCATAAGCGGCGATATCAGCCTCTTGGCAATAGGCTAAGGGTCTAATCACTTGTAACATTTTATCTTCGGTGAGCAGTTTTGGTGGCATGCTACTGCTGCGCCCATTGTACATAATGGACATCAAGTAGCTTTGAATCACGTCATCTCTATGATGGCCTAGGGCGATTTTATTGTAGCCATTTTCTTTAGCAAAATTATAAATAATCCCTCGACGCAAACGCGAGCATAACCCACAATACGTTTTATTTTCAGGGATTTTATCAATCACGATGTCATAGGTATTACGGTGCAGAATCGTATAAGGGATTCGATGCTGCTCCATGTATCTGCGCATGCCGCTGTCATCCCAACCGGGTTGAGCCTGATCTAACGTGAAACTCAGTAATTCAAAATTCACTTTGGTGCGTTTTTTAAGCAGCATTAGCATTTTTAATAGCGTATAAGAATCCTTACCCCCTGAAACACAGACCAAAATCCGATCACCTGGCGCGATCAATTTAAAATCATGGATGGCTTTGCCGGTATAATGCAGCAGCTTTTTCTCTAGTCGCAGGGCGCGCTTACCATCAAGCTCGGCTTGTGAGGGGATACTGGGCTTTAATTGACAAATTAATTGACCGCCTGTTTGTTGACCAACTTTATCTGGGTTCATTTTATTGAGTTTACCAACCGGTTAGTTATAATCATCAGCCTGGCAGTATACAGGATTTTGGGGCAGTATCCATGATGTTTGACTTCCAAGTGATCAGCGATTTTTTATTTTCTCTGGATGCTTTTGCAACCAGTATTGCTTTAACCGCGACCGTTTTATTGGCTAAAAACGATCGCAGGGGTTGGCCTATCTGTATTTTGGCTATCTTGGTGGATACCGTCTTTAACTATCAGCGTGAGCTGGGGGGGCAGTTTTTATTAGCAGGCATGTATCTGGTCACTACCTGTTATGGGTGGTGGCAGTGGGACAAGCAAGACACCTTAGCAATGGCTTCAGGCACCTCTATTCGCTCCTTAACCCCGCGTCTCACCCTGTTTTATGCGCTCGCCAGCATTGGCTTCTTTTTCTTATTTTTACAGATTATTCGAGCATTGCCTTTTTCTAGCCTGCCCCTGTGGGATGCGCTGGCGACCACCCTGTCTTTTATTGCGCAATGGCTACTTACGCGCCGATATCTGCAAAGTTGGCTTTTGTGGTTTGTCGCTGA
This sequence comes from Legionellales bacterium, assembly GCA_023266435.1. Classification (GTDB taxonomy): domain Bacteria; phylum Pseudomonadota; class Gammaproteobacteria; order Berkiellales; family Berkiellaceae; genus JAHFQF01. Next base: position 2,519 of record JAHFQF010000126.1, read on the forward strand.
TTTGGTTACGGCAGGCTTGTATTACTATAAATCTGCGTATTGGCATGCCTCGCTTTATATGATTTATTTGGTTATTGCTACCATTGCATACTACAAATGGAAGGCATTGAGCGCTCAAAATACCAATCAACGTTCTTGAAAAGCGCCATCAAAATTGTAAAAAATGGGCCCCAGCAAATACTGTAATACGGTGCGCTCCCCGGTCACAACACTCGCTGACACTTGCATGCCTGGGTATAACTTATAACGCGAGCGTCCTTTTACAAACTCACTGCCATGTGTTTGTATTTTAATCAAATAATAACTTTTCTTTTCTTCGTCATGTAATGTATCGGGACTGATGTGGATGATTTCCCCGTCTAATTTGTCGAAACGCATGCCCTCTGCGCTAGCTAAGCGAATATAAGCAAGCTGTCCAATTTTCACATACCCAATGTCTTGCACGGGTAATTTAGCCTCGACGAGCAACACGTCTTCATCCGGCACGATATCAACCACGGTTTCACCTGGCTTCACAACCCCTCCTCGTGTAACGGCATATAGCTCTTTGACTACGCCCTCTACCGGTGAAGTTAAGACTGTGCGTTTTAAGCTGTCTTCAAATTTACCCATGCGCTCAGAAAGCTCGGCGAAATTTTGCTTAGCGGATTCTAACTCTTTATTGCTAGTGGATTTTAATTCATTCTTTAAGCTTGCTAATTCGCTCTGAGTGCCCTTGAGAAAAGATTCCGTTTGTTTTAGTTTCGCTTCATCCTCTTCAATTCTACTTTTAATGTCGTTTTGTTCACTCAGTAAATTTAAATGATTGAAGCGATTCGTTAATTCATCTTTTAACAGCTCTTCGCTGATTTTTACACGCTCATCCGTTAATTTTCTTTTTTCCTGCAAGTTTTTCAGGCGGGCGCTGATTTCTTCTACTTCATGCGTGCGTGCTTCAATTTGTTGTTGCTTAGTCATCAAATCATTTTTATATTTATCTCTACGCGCAATAAATACTTCTTTAGATTGCGCCACAATGTCTGGGTTTTTTTGGAACAAATCTACTGGAAATACTAATTCATCATCCTCGGAAATCTCAGCTTCTAAGCGTACAATTTCTGCACGCAGTGAAGCCAAGCGTACACTTAATTCTAAAACATCGGATCCGGTTTGCGTGGACTCTAAGACCACCAAAGTTTGACCCTTTGTCACCTTGTCCCCTGGTTTGACCAAAATATCTTGTACAATTCCACCCTCTAAATGCTGAACTGATTTAACCTTGCTACTAGGAACCACTTCCCCTTTAGTCATGCTCACAATGTCTAAATCAAAAAACGCCATCCAGAAAAAAATCAGTGTACAAAAAACTATCGATGAAAACATCAACAAATGGGTGACCTTACCAATCTCTACGGTATACTCTTTGTCAGCAGCCAACCAATACCTAAACAAATCATAAAATTCCGCACTCTGCGCTTTAACCACTGCTCTGGCCCTATCTAAGTTGTTCTTAATTTTTTCTGCTGGAATGTTAGCCATTTTGTTTCCCACCATTTGGCTGATTCACTGCAGTAACTGTCAAAATCTTAGGCGCTGGCTTTTCATTCAAATTAATTAAATAATTGGCCGCCTTAATGATATTGGGGTCATGTGTAGCAATAAAAATGGTCGCGCCTTCTAATTTCTTTTTATTCAACAGCGCATACACTGTCGCCTGTCCTTGCATGTCTAGCGCATCGGTAGGCTCATCAAATAAAATGATTTTTCCGTTGCTGGCCATTGCTCTGGCAATTGCGATACGGCGGCGAACCCCTAAAGCCAAGGCATGTCCATTGTCTGTCATCTTAGTTGCAATCCCTTCTTTGGTTTTATCTAAGAAAGGACGCAATCCTGACATTCCAATCAAATCAGATAATGCTTCACCAGATAGTTTAGGCACATGCGAGGCCACATTGTCTAAAATACTGCCAGAGATAAAACACAATTCCTGGGGCAAATAGCAAATCTGCTGTGACCAAAAACTGGGCTTTAATTGTCTCAAATCAATCCCATCCACAAGCACTTGACCACGTGTGGGAGAAATCACGCCAGCTAATAATTTTAATAGCGTGGTTTTACCAGTACCATTATCGCCTTGAATAATGACAATGGATCCTGGCTCTATGGATAGATCAAAGGACTCAAATAATGGCGAGGGGTCGCCTTCATATTGATACCCTAAATCTTTAAAGCGAATACTCCCGCGCATCTCTGGAATTTGGGCGCCACTATCTTCTGTTTTTGGCAGAGCTTTCAGTTGTTTTAGGGCAGATAAGCCACTTTCAACCTCACTCAGCGCATTATTTAGTTGAGTCATTTTCATAAAAGGTTGCAACGCTTTTTGTGCAATGATATTACAGCTAATCAGCGCCCCTACATTCAAATCACCCCGCACAACCAATAGCGCGCCTATGCTAATTACCGCCACACTTTGTAACCCTACCAGCGATTGAGAAATGTTCTGCATGAGACCCTGATGCCGTTGGTATAGTTTATTTAAGGGATAAAATTTATCGCATATTTTTTGCCAGAGATGAGTAAGATACCCTTGTGCATTGAAAATATGCAATGTCTCAAAATCTGAATTTAAAACAGAATTGATCACATCCTGTTTTTCAGTTTTTTGATGTAGAATTTTGGGCGCATGCGTTTTAGAAAGATTATTATCTACTGTGCCTAAAAGAATAGTAAAAATAATACAGCAAATAACCACAATGGCTACTGGCTGCGATAAAATCCATAATACTAAAATAAATAACACCGCAAACGGCAGATCAAATAAAGTAATGAGATTGTTTGCGCTTAAGCCTGATTGAATAGATTCTAAAGACTGCATTAGATATTGCTTTTTATGATTAGGTAATTTGATCAGGGTATCCCCTTTGATATGTACCAAATCCGCAAAAGTACTGCGAGCAATCTGCTGATCGGCGTGACTACAAATGATCCCCATGATTCGTAAACGTAATTGCTTATAACTAAATTCCATACTGAGTGCCAACAAAGCACCCACTGCTAAGGTAAATAAAGTCCCATCAATACCGTGGCTGACATAGCGATTAAGCACTTGCATCACAAATAAAGGCAAGGTAAAACCAAAAATACTCACAAAAAAAGATGCTAACAGTAGCTCAGTACCTATCAAACGATTAGGAAACATGCGCTGAATGAGCGCTTCTCTAAGAAGTTGCTGCACAACAGCACACCCTGTCTAAAAAAGCCATTGTGCTAAATATAGCGTATAAACAAAAAAAGACCCGCTCGCGAGCGGGTCCTGTGATGTACCAACCGATATCTCATTAAGAGATAGCAATGTTCAAGATAGCAATGTGTTCACATCGTGAGGTGCAATCAAAACACCTTGACCATCCAAAGTAGCACTCTTGATGGTAGCTGCTACTTGGGACAAATTGGCACCTCCACCCATTGCTGAAAGTGCGCCCTCAAATTTGGCAATAATAGTGATGTCTTGATTTTCGATTGCCTGCTCAAAATTACCATCATTGTTTTTATCAAATACCAGTAGCGCAGTGTTGTTAAACCCATTGCTCATTACTACCAATTTAAAGTCTAGCATGTCTGTACCAGGCGCAGCAGCGATGAATGATTGGAAGTTCACCCAAGTTTCATCAGCATCTGTGCCAGTAAAATTATACTGTCCAGAACTACTTAGAATGGTATCAGTCTGTGTATTTAGTAATTCACTCTCATACGAAATCTGTACAATATTTTTACCTGCGCCGACATTGATCGTATCTGCGCCAGCACCACCAATAATGACATCGTTACCATCAAGAGCGTTGATGACGTCATTACCATGAAGTCCTTTTATTAAATCATTACCTGCTGTACCATTCAATGGATTATCTGCGCCTGCTGTCCCAGTAACAGGATTGAGTAGTGGCTGTCCGCCTCCTTGTGATGGAAGTGGAGGTGGATTGTTTGGATCAAAATTATTACCAAAGTCGTTATTATTGTGATTACTTGGTGGTGGCAAATTGCCATCGATTGGTGGTCGGTCATTACCTTGAAAAGGTTGCCCATTAAAGGGTCCTGGATTAGCAGGCCCTTGAGGATGATCTATCATGCTTGCTGAATTAGAATGAAATGGGCCGAAGGAATTAAATGGATCGGGTCCCATTTGACCGGGCATCGGTTGACCAGGCATGCCCATTTTTTCAGGCCCCATTTGACCAGGCATCGGTTGACCAGGCATGCCCATTTTTTCAGGCCCCATTTGACCAGGCATCGGTTGACCAGGCATGCCCATTTTTTCAGGTCCCATTTGACTAGGCATACCCATTTTTTCAGCCATTGCTTGCATTTGTGCTGGTGTCATTGGT
>JAHFQF010000127.1 GCA_023266435.1 Legionellales bacterium
GAGTAAAAAATTCACTCTCGCAGAGAGAAAATTAGCATGATCGCTGAGAGACTTGATGTCTTTCACAATAACATCCAAGCGTGCGTGCTCATCCAAATCCAGTTTAGACTTGTGATTTCTACCTAAAAATACAACAAGTCGATTAAAAGACAGTAAACTTTCTCGAATTTTCGTACCCAAATCACTGTTAATATCAATCGCTTGTAAGGTTTTTTTGTAATTAATGCGTTTTACATTAGTATGATGATCGGTATTGTGAAAGACGCTATGCGAAATGTTATCGAATTTATGGACGACATTTTCTAAAATGTCCGCGAGTCGGTCGGTTGTTGACTCTAATAAAGCGATCAAGATTTTTTCTGGGGTTTGTTCTCTGTGATCTAAGCGAGGTAGCCGAGCGATAAATAACCTAAAAGCTTGTGGTTCAATGTAGCGAATGGTAATTAATTTTTTTTCAGTCAATATAAAAGTAACGGCGTCACTTTGAGGGCTAGTCGAGTCAGATTGAGCAATCATGGTAGCAGTCATAAAAAGCACATGATGCTCTTTGTATAGACGGCTTGACCACTCGATTTCTTGCATTTCTGTTTTCGTTGGGATCTCAATACTGAGTAATCTTTCTATCCTATCTTCTTCCTCTCTGGTCGGAGACACTAAGTCTATCCACAGCGCATCAGCCAAGGGTGCATCATCTAAAGTGGTGATTGCTACAGGAGAAATCTCAGCGCCATTTTTTAGGTATGCAACTATCATGATTCGACTCGATCTTATAAGGAGAGGTATTTATAGTTTATACCCAAGATCCTCCAAAATACATGTTTCTAGCTGCTCGAATTTAACCATCTACAGCCTTCCTCACCTCGTAATAGAATCGACTATTACTTGGTTCGGAAAACTTCATCTGGTTAAATTCGCTTTGCTACACACTACGCATTTTGAAGTATCTTGGGTATCTACGAATTCAGGAAGTCTGTGCTGCATCACCTTGTCTAAAACCAAGAGGGTTTGGACATAGCGATTCGTTTCTTGCGTTTGCCAATGCAACGCGTTTTTGATAGGTGTTTCTAACTAATTGGATGTCCTCTAAAAACCACGGTAAGTCTTTCAGGGCAATGGCTTGGCGGCCATCGACCAAGGCTTCTGGTGGTGCGCGATGCACATCAGCTAAGACCATGTTTGCACCACTGATCACACCTTGCGCAGTGGCATGAAAGACATCGCTGATACCCAGGGGATCTTGCTCGCGATTGCCAACGGCATGGGAGGGGTCTACACAGACAGGCATTTTGGTTAAGCGCTTGATGATTGGCACTTGTGCAAAGTCGACTAGATTACGATGTGGGGCACTGAAGATAGACTTCACGCCACGTAGGCAAAAGACAATGTTGTGATTGCCACTGTGGGCAATGTACTCGGTGGCGCATAGGGATTCATGCAAACTGATGCCATAGCCGCGTTTATATAAAACAGGATAGGTTGTTTGCTGACCAACTGCTTTTAGTAATTCAAAGTTTTGCGCATTACGTGTGCCAATTTGCAACATCACGCCTGTGGGATTGCCCATCTTTTCTAAACGAGTATGGATTTCCTCGATATGACGTTCATGGGTGACCTCCATGGCGATCACCCGAATACCATAACGATGCGCCAGGTCAAAGACATAGGCTAAGCAGTCTTTACCTAGACCTTGAAAGGCATAAGGGCTGGTACGAGGTTTATAAGCCCCCATGCGTGTACAAACTTGCCCAGCAGACTGCAGGGCAGACATCACTGCCTCCACAGAGTCTTTAGTATCTACGGCACAAAGTCCTGCAAACACATGAAAGGTTTCTTGAGAGAAAGTCACCTGATTGTAGGTGAAATCCTTAGGCTGGTTGTTACTTTGAGGGCTTATTTTCTGATAATCGGAGGAGATCTGAACTACAGAAGCCACACCCGGGAGTGCCGACAGATTTTCTTTAGATAATGCGCTCGTGTCGCCAATGAGATACGCCTCAATGACTTTCAAAGTTTTACCTTGAATAGGATGAATTTCAATACTGACGTTTGTCAGCTTTCTGAGATATGAAATTGTATGCAAAAAATCAGCATGTTTTTCATGAATATGTGAATGAAACAGAAGTATCATGATGTTGATGATATCGCTTTAAAACTTAAATGTGATTAAATTTTAACATAAAGTGGGGCAGAACCCCAATCTGGTACTTTGATATATCTAGAACCCAAACTCCGGGTTTTGTAAGCATCAAAGCCAGGCGGGACAACGGCTCTCCTGCCTAGGCTAACTCAAACGTAAACTCCGAGCTGGGGTTCTCTAAAGGGCAGAGGGGTTTGATTGCGCATTTTGAGGTGGCTTGGGTAATGCTGCAGGAAACAGATGGTAATGGGAAGGCACATTTCGTACAATAAGACTTTTGATGATTTTGTTACCATAAGCCATTATTCATGTTTAAACCAATCAGCTTGTTTCTAGGGTGTCGCTATCTGCGAGCCAAGAGTAATAATCGTTTTATTTCATTTATTGCATTGATTTCTATGTTAGGCATTGCGTTAGGCGTGATGGTACTCATTACGGTCCTCTCTATCATGAATGGTTTTCAAAAAGAAATTCGCGATCGCATGCTACAAGTCACACCGCATATTTTAGTACAGCCTTGGTCGCATAAACCCTTGCTTGCTTGGCAAAATCTACAACCCCAATTGATGCAAATCCCAGGTGTCGTTGGCAGTGCACCCTATGTTGGCGGTGAGGCCATGTTATTGGCAAAAAATGTCTTACAAGGGGTCTATATTAAAGGCATCGAGACGGACAGCATTGAGTCTGTGTTTCCGCTGGCCTCAACCATTGTGGCTGGGAATCTAGAATTACTTGCTAAAGACACACCTTACATCATTTTAGGTCAGGGATTGGCAGATGAGCTGCGAGCACAAGTGGGTAACGAGATCACTGTCATTTTACCTCAAACACAAGTGAGTTTGATTGGCGTTATGCCAAAGCTCAAACGATTTTATGTGGCAGGCATTTTTGCAGTGGATTATATGCATGACAGGCATTTGGCTTTCATGTCGTTGGCCAATGCACAGTTGATTTTTAAAGTGCCTACCAATGCGGTCACAGGAATACAGCTCAAGGTAAAGGAGCCCTTTACTGCCCCGGTAGTGGCGACTCAAATCACCGATCAATTTGATAATCTATCCGCCATGGACTGGACGGAGATGAACAGCACTTACTTTAAAGCAGTCAAAACTGAAAAAAGCATGATGTTTTTGATTTTGGTGCTGATCATTGCGGTGGCTGCCTTTAATTTAGTCTCAACGTTGGTCATGCTGGTGACAGAAAAACGTGGCGACATTGCGATTTTGAGAGCGCTGGGTGCTTCACGCGCAACCGTCATGCGTGTGTTTGTAGTGCAAGGTTTAATTATTGGATTAAGTGGCTCTATTTTAGGGGTCATCTTTGGCGTTTTATTGTCTTATCATGTCACAGAAGTCGTGAATTTTATTGAGCACATGATCCATTATCAATTTTTATCCCCTGAGGTCTACTTCATTGACTTCTTACCGTCTGATTTACAATGGAGTGACGTGCGGCAAGTGGCTGGTGTTGCTTTCATTTTAAGCTTTGTTGCTACCCTGTATCCTGCATTTAGAGCAACACAAATTTTGCCAGCAGAGGCACTTCGTCATGATTAATCCAATTTTAGAAGCCAAAGATATCCGTAAGACGTATCAAGATGGACACCATACCCTCACAATCTTCGATCAATTGAGTTTGACGGTGATGCCCGGAGAGACGTTGGCTATCATGGGGCCCTCTGGCTCCGGTAAAACGACGTTATTACAATGTTTAAGTGCATTAGATTTACCTACACACGGTATCATTCGCATTGATGGGCACGCAACCAATCAGCTGAAAGAAACAGAGCGAAATCGATTACGTCGTCATGCATTGGGATTTATTTTTCAATTCCATCATTTAATTCCTGAACTGACCGCGCTAGAAAACGTCGCCTTGCCTTTATTATTACAATCCCAGACGGCGCAAGCGGCTACACAAGCGGCCATGGCTTTGTTAGAAAAGGTGGGATTAGCACAGAGACTCAATCACAAACCGCATCAATTATCTGGCGGGGAGCGTCAGCGAGTGGCTGTGGCACGTGCTTTAATTTCTCGGCCTAAGTGTATTTTAGCGGATGAACCTACCGGTAATCTGGATCAACAAACAGCACTGGGCGTAATGAAGTTACTGTTGACGCTCAGTCGAGAGCAAGGCAGTGCATTAATCGTAGTGACCCACGACACACAGGTAGCCCAGTTGATGCAACATCAACTGCATCTTACCCAGGGTAAATTGACTACGACAGGACACCAATGACACCCATTAGTTATCTAAGTTGCTTTTGTGGCGCTGTCTAAACGTTTTGCGTGTCGCTGTTTCCAATGTTTGACCACCTGATGACGCCAGACCACTCTGACAAAGACATTACCGGCGATAGCGCTTAAAGTCCCTAAGACTAAACAACCCAGTACTAAAGGTTCGGCATACAAATGCATACTCTCTAAGAACCATTCAAAACTCATTTCAAAATGAAAATGCTGCATGGGTATGCCCAGTAATCTGGTTCCCAGTTTATAGGCGTAAAAAAACAAAGGCACCATGGTGATTGGATTGACTACCCAAACCAGTGATACAGACAAGGGCAGATTGGCTCTAAAGAAAACGGCAAGTAGGGCAGCAAGCAGCATGTGTAATGGCAATGGAATCCAGGCGCAAAATAAGCCAATGCTAAAGGCAGCTGCCACAGAGTGGCGGTTTAAATGCCAGAGATTGGGATTATGGCTGACAGGGCCTAACAGGCGAAGGTATTTGGAGTCCCGAATTTTATGTGAATCAGGGAGCCATTTTTTGAAAAACTTCTTTGCCATGGCGCAGCCCTCAATGTAATAAGAATGACAACTGAAATATTATACCGGGGGTCGCCAACACACACAAGTTTTCCTAAAAAAGTGTAGGGGCCGGTCTAAAGTTCCGGCCCGCTGGCTGTTTTTGTCAAAAATGAATGTGATCAATGGATTACGGATTAGGCTGCTTTTTGTTACGCTTAAATCGACGTTTTTTCCAATGAGCCTTGACGTGATAACGCCATAATAATCTGACAAATAAATTACCCAATAGACTGCTTAAAGCCGCTAAAACCAGACACCCTAGCAAATAGGGTTTGCCGTATTGCTCCATGCTATGTACGATCCATTCTAGGGTTAAATGAAAGGTCACGGGCTCTATGGGTGTACCTAAAATGATTGCTCCTAATTTGTAGGCAAAGATACAAAGAGGAGGCATGGTAATCGGGTTACTTAACCAAACTAAGGCCACAGAAATGGGTAGATTGGCTTTGAAATAAATGGCCAGTGCTGCGCTGAAGAACATTTGGCCTGGGAGTGGTAGCCATGCACAAAATAACCCCACACTAAAGGCAGTGGAGATAGAGGTTTTATTTAAATGCCACAGATTAGGATTATGAATTAATGAGCCAAAAAAACTCACGTGCTTATGTCCATGAATTTTAGCAGGATCAGGTAACCATCTCTTAAAAAGCTTTTTTGCCATTGTGTACAAACCTCTGACCCCTGACATTACTTCTTAGCATAGCATAATCACTGTCGTTAAAGAGGATCAAGGGTGGTCATAGGTTATAGGTTTTTTCAGATTTGCCGATTGTCAGTAGAAGGTCTAAAAACGAAGGACCTGTCACAGGAGAGCCTGTAATGTCTTACGGGCAAGCAGAATCAGAAGAGCCAAGCCTAGGCTATGCTGGACTTGTTGCAGCTAAGCAAGCTCGGATCCACACAATGATACAGGATGTGTCAAGCCAATCTCCTGAATCTGAACCAGCGCAAATTGCAACATTCGAAGATCAAGACATGTTAGACAGCCGTAAAATGAATGCATGCATCGATCAGTACATTGAAGCTCAAGTCGTTGCCTATGATGAGCGAGCAGGTATAAAAACCAAAGTCATAGAGGGCGTGTTTTTCCGGCAACAGCAGGATGGGAGCGCTGCAGACCTTTATAAAGAGATACAGGGTAATTTTAAAAAAAAGACAATTTTAGCAGACAAGCCCACCTCAGATAAACTACAGTACGCTAAGGAAATTTATCGCATGCAAGCAATTGCAGCGCTTAAATTTGCACTGGATTATTGTGATATCTTTTTAGATGACACAGATAAGCAAAGTAAAAAGAAAGAAATTTTTGACTTGTTTAAAGCAACGGAAGCCTGCATTATTAAAAAAGATGGAGATCCAATTGTCAAAGCACTCGTTAAATCATTCAATCAGTCTATTATTAATACACTGAAAAGCTCTACGGTCAGCTCTAAAGAAGTCAAGAAAAGGTTAGAGTATATCAAAACATGGTCCCCCAGCTCACTTGCTCCACATGACTTAGTGATGCTTGATAAGAAGCACAATACTTATCATGTGGCCAGTAGCATTTCTGCACCCTCGCCAGAGCAAATGGTGCATATGGCTGTCATTGCTTTGCATTCAAGTAAGCAGCCAATAACAGAAGAGAAGGTGCTGGGATATATTCAATACAATCTACCAGAAAAGTATAAAACGTATGGACAAGAGATTAAAAAAGAATTAGCCGCAGAAATCGAATCCTTAAAGAAAGCGAATAAAATAGAGCTACCGGCATGGTACCAGCAAGCATCTGCGCGTCGTAAAAAGATAATTGAGCACTATGCCGGTAACTTCATTAATGGTTTTATGTGTGTGCCTGTGTTGTT
>JAHFQF010000128.1 GCA_023266435.1 Legionellales bacterium
CAGATCATCTATCAACGTGCTTATCAATTGGTATCAAAACTACGTAAAGCACGGGTGGGTAAAGGAGGGCTGGATGCATTCATGTATCAATACGATCTGTCCAGTGATGAGGGTATTGCGCTCATGTGCTTGGCAGAAGCTTTATTACGCATTCCTGACGCAGAAACCATTGATAAATTAATTCGCGATAAAATTACACAAGCAGACTGGGAAGCGCATTTGGGTAAAAGCCGCTCTTTGTTTGTGAATGCAGCCACTTGGGCCTTAATGTTAACTGGAAAAGTCATTGAGTATGGCGATGTGGCGCATGAGTCTTTAGGTCATGCCTTAAAGCGTTTAGCCAATCGCTCTAGTGGGCCGTTAATTCGACAATCCATCCTGCAAGCCATGCGCATCATGGGGCGCCAATTTGTCATGGGGCGTACGATTCAAGAGGCTCTGACCCGCGCAAAAAGTAATGAGAAAAAAGGATATCGTTATTCCTACGATATGTTAGGTGAGGGAGCACTGACAGACGCGGATGCAGTACGTTACCTAGAGGCCTATCAAAAAGCCATCGCAGAAATTGCTAAAGCAGCGCAAGGTAAAGGGGTAATCAAAGGCCCCGGTATTTCTGTAAAGCTCTCTGCTTTGCATCCTCGTTATGAAGTAAAACACCAAGAGAGAGTGTATCAAGAATTGTTGCCTCGCTTAAAAACGCTGTGTCTGCAAGCAAAAGAAGCCAACATTGGTTTTACTGTAGATGCTGAAGAATCTTGGCGGTTGGAGTTATCGCTAGAATTAATTGAAGCCATTATTTTAGATCCACAATTCGCTGGATGGGATGGATTTGGTCTGGCCGTGCAAGCATATCAAAAGCGTGCGCCTTATGTCATTGATTGGTTAGCAGCAGTCTGTCGCAAAGCCAATCGTAAGATCATGGTGCGTTTAGTCAAAGGAGCCTATTGGGATACTGAAATTAAAGGTGCCCAAATTGATGGGTTGAGTGAGTATCCTGTTTACACCAGAAAAGTTGCAACTGATGTGAGCTATTTAGCCTGTGTGAAAAAATGCTTTGCAAACCCAGACGTGATTTATCCACAGTTTGCAACACACAATGCTTACACATTGTCTGCAGTGATTGAGTTGGCCCAAGGCTCTACCAATTATGAGTTCCAATGTTTACATGGCATGGGCGATGCTTTATATGACTCTATTGTTGGCTTTGGTGCCGATGAATATCCTTGTAGAATCTACGCTCCAGTAGGGTCACATGAAGACTTGTTGGCATATTTAGTGCGTCGTTTACTTGAAAATGGTGCGAATACTTCTTTTGTAAATCGCATTGTGAATGAAAAGTTGCCTATTGAAGACTTGATTGAAAATCCGGTAGTGCAATTAGAGGCACTGGAGCCTAAATGTCATCCTAACATTCCTTTACCGCCAGATTTATATCAACCAAATAGAGCAAATTCAATGGGGGTGGACTTGAAAAATCCAGCTGAGTATATGCCTCTTTTAGCATCCATACATCAAGCACTTGAGCAATTACCTGAAATTACGTTACCGGCTGATTTTGCCGAAAAGCAAAAAATTCCTGTGATTGCGCCACATGATAATCAACAAATAGTCGGTTACAGTGCGACATTAAAAGCGGAAGCATTGCCTAAGATGTTAGAAGTTGCTAGGCGTGCATTTTTGAGTTGGCATATGACGCCTGTGAAAACGCGATCTGACTGTCTGCGTCAAATGGCGAAACTATTAGAGCAGCATCAAGCACAAGTCATAGCCTTGTTAATTCGAGAAGCAGGTAAAACAATTGAAGATGCTTTGAGTGAACTGCGAGAAGCCGTTGATTTTTGTCATTATTATGCGTATCAAGCCGAGTTGAATTTACAGCATCCTATACAATTGCCTGGGCCTACAGGTGAGGTCAATACCTTGTCATACGCTGGGCGAGGAGTATTTATCTGCATCAGTCCTTGGAACTTTCCTTTAGCCATTTTCTTAGGGCAAGTGGTGGCAGCTTTGGTTGCGGGTAATGTGGTTCTAGCGAAGCCAGCAGAGCAAACCACGCTCATCGCAAACTTGGCTGTCAATTTATTGCATCAGGCTGGCATTCCTAAAGACGTTGTGCAATTGGTTGTTGGTAAAGGCTCCGTGGTTGGTGCACAGTTGGTCAATAATCCTAAAATTGCAGGCGTTATTTTTACCGGCTCTACGGACACTGCAAAACGCATTCAACATGGGTTGACAGATTCTAATCCAGCCATCGTTCCTCTGGTGGCGGAGACGGGCGGCATGAATACCATGATTGTGGATTCTTCTGCTTTACCAGAGCAAGTCGTCAAAGATGTGGTGACTTCTGCATTTCAAAGCTCAGGCCAGCGTTGCTCTGCATTACGTGTTCTGTATTTGCAGGAAGATGTGGCGGATAAAGTGCTGACCATGTTAAAAGGCGCCATGAAGGAATTAGAACTTGGAGATCCCCTTGAGTTTTCAACCGATGTGGGACCAGTGATTGATAAAAAAGCGCAAAGTGACTTGTGTGCTTATGTAGAAAATGCGGCGAAAAAAGTGAAGCTATTGTATCAAACGCCCATCCCTAGCCATCTCAGTGCAGGTAGTTTTGTGCCACCCACGTTGTTAGAAATTCAATCTATGGACGATGTACCAGGTGAAGTGTTTGGGCCTATTTTGCATGTGGTACGATACAAAGCAAGCCAGTTAAATACTGTATTGGATCAAATCAATACCACAGGGTTTGGGCTGACTTTAGGTATCCACAGTCGCATCAGCGAGACAGTACAAGAAATTGTAGATAAGACACACATTGGTAATATCTATGTAAATCGCAACATGATTGGTGCTGTAGTTGGGGTGCAGCCATTTGGTGGTGAGGGACTTTCAGGAACAGGACCTAAAGCGGGTGGACCCAATTACTTATTAAAATTGTGCACTGAAAGAACATTGACCATTAACACCACTGCAGCAGGCGGCAATACAAGCCTCATGTCTCTTGTGTAGTGCAAAACTTTTGTAAGCGTTTAAACAATGGCGCCAACTTAAGGATAATTAGCGTGCTGGAGGTTGCAGAGCGGAGAGTTTTTCCGTGAACGAGCTGAATCTCAGCCGCTCTCACCTGGCCTGCGCCCCGCTTCCACACAAATCGTGGGAGAGGGGATTTGTGATATACCCAAGATACTCCAAAATACCTGTTTCTAGCTGCTGGAGTTTAACCCTCTGCAGCCTTTCTCTTCTCGCAATAATCTCTTGCTATTACTCCGTTCGGAACTGCATCTGGTTAAATTCGCTTTGCTATAAACTACGTACTTTGAGGTATCTTGGGTGCAGAGGTGTGCAACTCAGATTGTTTTCTCTAAATAGTAATTATAGAATAGTGACGGTTCTATTCAGAACACATCTTCCGCCTGTCAAGACGCTCTGCTGAAAGTGTAAAGAAAGATTACATTTTTTCCTGTTTTTTTAGGATGAAAAAAGATTCTTTTTGCGTTGCGCAGAATAATTTTCAAAAAGACTGAAATATTCAGTCTTTTTGAGTTCTTATTGCTTGTTCCTTCGGGATTGGATTGCTAGATCTGAAATGGTGATTAGCAATTACTTCAAGGAGAAGGCTTATGCCAAAACCAAAATCTCGCGCTAGAAGACACGCTCAGGATGTTGCAGTAGAAGAAGAACCAGCAGCAAAAAGAAAAGCTTCTGCTAAGCCACATAAAGTGGCAGCAGCTCCTGCATTTGATGCGCTTAAATCTGTAGTGCAAATCATCAATAATGCAAACGCCTATGATTATACCGCTCCTTATTTTCCTCCACGCCAATCCAGTTGGTCTGGATCCGGCGTGGTTGTTGCAGGACAAGGTATTATTACTAATGCACACGTTGCAACCGATTCTGAAAGATTATATGTGCGGCTAGCAGGTACAGATAAGTTATATTTAGCTTATGTCGATAAAGCAGGGATTGGTCAAGATTGTGATTTGGCGATGCTACGAGTCGATGATCCAGAATTTTGGGCGAGAACGCAACCTGTAGACATTGCTGAAGAATTTGCGCCAACTGGATCACACATTCATGTCCTTGGATTTCCTGTTGGTGGTAGGACATTAAATCATACGCTAGGTATTGTGGGCCGCCTTGATCATCAAGATTATGTACATTCAGGAAAAGAGTTGGCGGTTCAGCAAGTGGATGCTGCAATTAATCCTGGTAACAGTGGTGGACCAGCCATTGTGGATGACAAAGTCGCAGGTATTGCATTTCAGGGGTACAGTACTTATCAAAACATCAGTTATATTATCCCTGCACCTGTCGTGCGGCACTACATTGAAGAAGTAAATCGTGGTCAATATAAGGGATTTCCCGAGTTAGATATAACTACTCAATCTTTGCATAATGAGACGTTGCGCAATTTAGTATCTATGCGCAGTACCGATACGGGCTTGTTGATTAATCGAATCAGTTCCAGCTCTAGTGCTTTCAAACATTTACAAGTAGGTGATGTCATTCTTGCAATTGAGGGGCAGAATATCACGGATTTTGGCAGTGTGACAGTAGATGGACAACGACTGATCGACATGCAACATTTAGCCAATATGAAATTCATTGGTGATACTCTCTCGGTAACAGTATTGCGTGATAACAAAGTGAAAACAGTTTCATTTAAGCTAAAAAATTCTCTCATGGACTCCAGTTTAGTGCCCATGGAATACAATAAAACACCGACATATTATGCCAATTCAGGGTTGGTTTTTCAGCCTTTGACTTTCAATTATTTTCTTGATCTCTTAGAAAGATGCAGACAAAGTAGCGGATTAAGAACAGAAAAAGCAATGCTTGCGGAGCAAAGTCTGAGCAATATTGGAGACATGATGGCCTATGCAAAGAAGAGAGAAAAAACAGTAGAGTCCAGTTCTAGTATTCCGAAAAGACAGATTGTTTTTATCTCTAATATCTTTCCATTAAAAGAAACTGAGGGCTTTGGTATGTATCGTGAGATTCCAGTGATGTCTATTAATGGCCGGCCTATTATGAACATGGCTGACATTATTCGAGCAATGGAAAGCAATAAAGATCCTGAGCATGTAATTGTTTTAGGAAATGATGCTGTGATTGCTGTACCTAATATTCCAAAAAAGAGGAATGATGAAATCAATACACACTTTGGCGTGCATTTAGAGCGCTCAGCGGATCTCAAACAGCTACCAGATGAAGATCATAGCTCATCAGATATGTTATTGCAGATATTGGCTATGGCAGGTATCGGTCCAGAAGAAGCATTGTGGCCAGATGAGGGTTCTGATGTTGACCCAGACTTTGATCCAGATGCACCCGCCACAGATGATGAGGCAGCTGAAGGTTCAGAAGATGGTCAAAGCATGAGTGGTGACGAATCTGAGGAGGAAGGTGAGGATCTTGAAGCGGAAGTTGAGTATTTAATACGCAGTCAGCGTGCGCCTGCCATGTTAAGCTATCATCAAATGATTGCAGAAAAACAAGCGCATGAACAAGCGTTAATGCAGAGAAAAATGGCACTTGAAGAGCAATCAGCTTCACAACAGCAACTGTTTCAACTCAAGATGTCGATGTAATATACTCAAATCGAGAAGAGTATAGAGTGATTCAGTGGCCCCAGCAGTCATGCTTGGGCCATTTTTTATTAATGCCGTCCTGGCCTGGCTTTGGTGCTTACAAAACTCCGAGTTTGGGTTCTTATAAAACCTTGAGCGGACTTTCTTTAGTCAATAGCAATTTGCACGCGATTTGCTTCTACGCGGGTCTTAAAAGTTAAGAGATCGGTGCGTGCTGGCGCACATAAGGCTTTGCCTGTTTTTAAACAAAATTGTGCACCATGAAAAGGACACGTAATGACATCTCCAGAGATTTTCCCCTCACTTAAAGGTAGCGCGTGATGAGAGCAGCTGTCTTCGATGGCATAATACTGGCCATCTAAATTAAACACAGCGATGGCTCGATCTTGATGCACCAGAATTTTTTTGTCTCCAGGCATTAACTCATGAGTGGCCGCAACATCAATCCAAGTTGGCATGAAGTCTCTCCATTAAGCACATTTTTTTAAAATATCTTTGAAGCAATTCACAAAAAAGTCTACTTCTTCTAAAGTATTGTAGAAAGAAAAGGAAATTCGGGCGGTGCCTGTGATTCCTAGTCGTTGCATGAGCGGTGCTGCGCAATGACGGCCGGTGCGAATCGCAATTCCATAGGTGCTCAAATGCTCTCCTAAGGTGGTTGCAGAGATATCCCTGTGTGTGAAAGAAATCATGGCTGCTTTTTCTGGGACATCTCCAAAAATCGTGAGTTTAGGAATAGCACGTAAAGCTTCTGTGGCTTGCTGTAACAAAAGATGTTCTTGTTGCAGGATCGTGTTAAAGCTTAGCTGTGTAAGGTACTCTGCAGCGGCAGCAAGGCCAATGGCTTGTGCGATGGCAGGAGTGCCAGCTTCAAATTTGAAAGGTAATCGATTGTAGGTCATTTTCTCAAAACTGACTTCGCTAATCATGCCCCCACCACCTTGATAAGGTGGTAGACGATCTAGCCATTCTTTTTTTCCATATAACATGCCGATTCCAGTGGGGCCATACATTTTGTGCCCCGAGAAAACAAAAAAGTCGCAATCTAATTGAGTCACATTTACGGGTAGGTGAGACACTGCTTGTGCGCCATCAATTAAAACAGGGATATGGTGCTGATGGGCGATTTCAATGACACGCTGGATAGGTGTGATCGTACCCAAAGCATTGGAAATAAAGCCAATACTGATTAACTTA
>JAHFQF010000129.1 GCA_023266435.1 Legionellales bacterium
CTAATGCTTGCTCTTTGAACTGGGCACTATATTTTTTCCTGATTTTGTCAGTCATGTTACACCTCTCTTCGCTAGATTATACTAGCTTAGTAGGGTGTCCGGAATACCGGGGCAAGATCAGACGTCTGGGGGCGATGAAAAAAAGAGCAAATGAAAATGAAAATATAAAGCCAGAGTTTAAAGTCACAAAGATGCGTCGAATGAAATCCACTTCATCTATAGGATCGTCACCTTTATCATCCTCACCTTCCTTTTCATCTCAAGGATCGTCACCTTTATCATCCTCACCTTCCTTTTCATCTCTAACTTCATCATCTAGCACTAGTCCTAGTGTTGAAAGTGTTATAGAAATCAAAATAGCTGAAAACCGTGTTATTGAATTAACGCCTAAAATAATAGAATCCCTTTTTAAGGGATTAGATACCAAGGAGAAAATTCAAGAAAAAGTGAATCAACTTTCAGGTTTAATTACAGCAGATCTCAATAGTGCATCAGATAAAAAAGCGAGAATGAAGAGCTATACTGCACTGTATGGTGAATTACAAAATGCTCATCCCCCCGTAGATAAAGCAATTTTAACAGCATTTGCTAAAGCAATTGCTGCTTATGACCAACCAGAGAAGTTTAATCGCGCAAGACTTTTAATGCTTTCTGGCGGGCAAGCTATAGAAGCACAAGTTAAACAAGACTTAGAGGTTGTGAAAGTAGACACGCTACTTAAGAGACAAGATTTCCTAAATGAAGCAAAAGAATTAAATAGCGTATTAAATAACGTATTAAATACTTATAATAAAGATAGAGAACTTGAATCTCGACCATTAGACAAAGTAGCATCTAGAGCCGGCTGGTCTGCTCCCTTGGAAACAAGCACTGACGACGACGCCGTCAGTTTATCAGGGCCAGACTATGCAAGCGCCGATCATCCCTCTGCTGCGGCTTCTCAAACAATGCAATCTCCTAAATCGCTCACTCCTGGCTTCAATAGTCAGAAAGAAACAAAGTCAGAACAGCCCCGCCAAGATCAATCCGCAGTAGCTGGCAGATGCCCTACACCTAAAAATCCATAATATTTTACAGCTAATTTAAGTTTGTTTTTTTAGTATTAGTGCTTGTTCATAGATCTGATTTTTAGGCAATTGCGTAACAGTCGCTATAATTTGTACCGCTTGTTTCAAAGGCATCACCGCTAATAGCTCCTGTAACCACGCCTCTGTTTGCGTATCTGCGACATCAACAACTGGCGCTTTCTCTCCTGCTACGACGACTACAAACTCGCCTCTACAAGGAATGGTATTGTCTGTTATCCATTGCAAAGATTGATCCAACGTCGTCATGACTGTCTGCTCGAATTTTTTGGTTAATTCCCGTGCAATCAAAACCTCACGCTGTCCACCAAAACACGTTTTCATGCTCTGTAAACACTCTGCGATACGATGCGGTGCTTCATAAAAAATCAACGGTATACGTTCGGTGCTTAATGTATTTAATATTTTTTCTCGGCCGCTTGCTTTAGCGGGTAAGAATCCCACAAAGCGAAACCCTTGCTCTAGCGATAAACCACTCACACTGAGGGCCGCAATCAAAGCAGAAGGCCCAGGAATGGGAATAACCGGGATCCCCGCTAGTCTTGCTTTATGCACGAGATGATAACCTGGATCTTGAATGGTGGGCGTACCTGCATCAGAAATTAACGCAATGCTTTGACCCGCTTGTAGTTTTTGAATCAGACCTTCACTGGCTGCTGCTTCATTGTGAGCATGATAGGCAATCAACTTGCTCTCTATCCCGTATTGATCTAATAACACTTTACTCGTTCGAGTATCCTCTGCAGCGATCCACTCCACTTGCTTTAATGTCTCTTGTGCACGATGACTCAAATCCTTTAAATTACCAATTGGGGTGGCCACAATATACAATGTTGACATAATAAATCACTGCTTTTAAGGTTATTGAATGAGTGGTAAAACTTACAAATTAATCGGCATCGGATTGATTGCCTTATTTTTATCTCATTGTGCCACGTCAAGCACGGGACGCAAAGAGTTCACACAATCTCTGACCGCTACTCCTCAACAATCCCAATATTTTAAAGAAAACTTAGCCTCAACCTCTATCAATCAAGTTGCCTTGCTCTTACCTTTAAGCGGCCCCCATCAACAGTTTGCACGCATTATTCAAGAAGGATTTCTGTACGCGTATTATCAAGCAAAACGTCAAAATCCTAATTTGTCAGTGCAAGTCTATGACACAGCAGGTGACGTTTCGGTCACAAAACTATATCAACAAGCCATCGAGGAAGGCGCCCAGTTTATCGTCGGACCACTCTCTAAAAATGACGTAGATCACGTGGCTAATCTTTCAGATTCAAAAATCCGCGTACCCACCTTACTATTAAATCAACCCAGCAGTACGCGTGAGCTCTCCACAGGCTTATTTGTCATTAGTTTAACACCAGAATATGAAATGCAATTTATTGCTTCCAACCTCAGTAAGAAAGGCTTACAAAAGGCGGCCCTGCTTTCCTCACAGGATGCTTTGGGAGAGAGGCTCACAAAAGCGTTCTCAGACGCTTTTTCGCAACTCCAAGGTAATAGTGTGGCAAAGCTGTCTATTACCCCTAAAGCAGATAAATCTGCCGCCATTCAGCAATTATTGGCACTCGATCTCAGTCAAAAACGATATCAGACCGTACAACAACTGCTCAAACGTAAAATTGAGTTTCAACCCAGACGACGGCAAGATTTAGATGTCATTGTCTTGATGACCACACCTGAGCAAGGTAGGGAGCTTAAGCCTTTATTTGATTTTTACTACGCGGAAGCACTGCCTGTGTATGCCAGCTCTCTCATCTATCAAGGAGAAACGGCACCTAAGAAAGACCGAGATTTAAGTGGGATTACTTTTTGTGATATGCCGTTTTTGCTGAGTTCAAATCCAGAATGGCAACGTGCTCGAGCTACCTTCTATCAAACCGCCTTACAAGCCGACAAACCCTACCCTAGACTCTATGCGCTAGGCATGGATGCGTTTACTTTAAGTCAACAACTTAACGCTGTGTTTATGGCGCAAAAGACAGGCTGGCCTGCTGCCACAGGGGCTTTGTTTTTAGACAGCAACAATACCATTTACAGAAGATTAAGTTGGGCAACCATAAAAGAGGGAAATGCTGTCCTCGTACAGCAATAACCCCTATGCCTATGCCAGGAGACTTAAACTCAAGCCACAAAGGACGTTATATTGAGGAACAAGTTTCCCTTTATTTGCAACGTCAAGGCTTGCGATTCATTGAAAAAAATTTCGCTTGTAAACAAGGGGAAATTGATCTCATTTTTCAAACCGCGGATATTTTGGTTTTTGTAGAGGTTCGTTATCGTGCTAAAACCAACTTTTGTCATCCCATAGAAACTATTCGATATTCTAAACAAAAAAAAGTCATTTCTGCCGCAAAAGTCTTTGTACATTGGCGGAAATGGGCACAGCCTCTCACACTACGGTTTGATGTAGTGAGTGTCACAGGCCCCACTGATTGCTTACAATTTGAGTGGATTCCCGATGCATTTCAAGTACAATATCCTTTCTATTAATCGCGCGACTGAGTACCTTTAAGATGGAAAATTTAATTAAGCAAAGCATCCAAAGCAGCATTAAAGCGTTGGAAAGCTTACTAGAAAATCATACTGGGAACATTTTAGCCGCCGCAGAACACATGATCAATTGTCTGCAACAAGGGGGGAAAATCCTCTGTTGTGGCAATGGGGGATCCGCAGCGGACTCTGCGCATCTGGCTGCAGAATTACTGAATCGCTTTGAAATGGATCGACAACCTTTACCTGCTATCGCTTTGAATAACGACTCAGCGACTTTGACCGCGATTGGGAATGATTATTCTTACCAACAGGTCTTTTCAAAGCAAGTCTTAGCACTTGGACAACCCTCTGATGTTTTAATTGCCATCTCAACCAGTGGAAACTCTGCGAACATTTTACAAGCCGTACGAGCTGCCAAGCAAAAACAATTAACTGTCATTGCTTTAACAGGTCACACTGGAGGAGAGCTACTTTCTTTTTTACGGAGTAATGATTTAGCAATTTGTGTTCCTAGTACTCACACACCACGTATACAAGAAGCACATGGCGTCATTATTCATTGTTTATGTCAAGTCATTGATCAATATTTTGCTGGAAATTCACTGTATGAAAAAAACCACACTACCGCTGATTCTACTGTTGCTTGCAAGTAATCTTTCTTTAAGTGGCTGCTTTACTGCAGTTGCTGCCGGTACCGCAACCACTGTTGCGGTCAGTCATGATCGACGCAGTGCAGGCACTGTGGTGGATGATCGCATGCTGGAGCTCAAAGCGCTCTCAAAAGTTAATGAAATGTTAAAAAATGATCCAGACAGTCACTTAAGCGCGGTTGCTTATAATGGCAATATTCTACTCGTTGGCCAAGCAAGTAATGACTCGCTGAAACATGACGTAGAATCCAAAATTCGTGACATTCCGAGTGTCGGTAGAATTTATAACGAAATCACAATAGACGAAGTAATTTCTCCTTTAGTCCGCTCTAAAGATACTTGGATTACCACCAAGGTAAAAGGCAACATGGTGCTAGAGCGGTATTTTGATTCTACGCGCGTGAAAGTCGTGACCGAAGATGGCATTGTCTATCTGATGGGACTCGTCACTCAAAAAGAGGAAGATCTTGCTGTGGACTTAGCGCGGCATGTAGATGGTGTGAAAAAAGTCATTACGCTCTTTGAATATACTGCGGATAGTGAGTGACACTCTCCCCTGATATTCTACAACGCTTAAACAATCATCCGGATATTGAAAGAGTATTTTCAGATCCGGAAGATTGTTATAGCTATGGATATGATAATTCTAGACGCCATGCTTTACCTGAGTGCGTAGTCTTCCCTAAAAATACCACTGGTGTGCAAGCCGTTTTACAATTGGCTGCCCAACATCAAATTGCTGTGACTGCGCGCGGTCGCGCTACCGGCACACCAGGAGGCTCCGTGCCCTTAAGTGGCGGCATTGTCCTCTGCACTCTAGAAATGAATCAAGTACTCGCCTTTTCCCCTGCAGATCGCTACATTACGGTACAAACGGGTATTTTAAATGAAACGGTTCAACAGCAGGTATCTGGCACCAATCTTTTTTGGCCACCCGATCCAACCAGTAAAGCGTACTGTACGATTGGCGGTAATCTGGCTTATAACTCTGCCGGCCCCATGGCTGTCAAATATGGCTCCACACGAGATCATGTATTAGGCCTTGTCGCGGTCACTGGCACAGGTCAGATCTTAAAAACTGGCGTAAAAACCACAAAAGGTGTTGTGGGTTATGATCTCACACGATTGCTGATTGGTTCAGAAGGCACGCTAGGTATCATCACAGAGGCCACTTTAAAACTGACACCCAAACCGCGTTATCAAAAAACGTTGCGTCTTTTATATCCTTCTATTCAATCTGCAACGGCTGCAGTCTGCCAGATCATGACACAAGCTGCGATACCTTGTATGTTAGAGTTCATGGATAATCATGCTTTAGCTCTCATACGCCAATACAGCGGCCTAACGATTAATCCCAATGCAACTGCTTTATTACTGATTGAAGTAGATGGTAATGACGCACAAGAATTAACTTATAAAATTGACGAGATCTGTCGTGCAGCACAAACAGAGATCTGCTTAGAAATGCTCATTGCTGAAGACCCCATGCAAAGTAAACAACTGTGGGCAGCGCGCAAAGCATTGTCCCCCTGTTTGCGTCATATTGCGCCAGATAAAATTAATGAAGACATCGTTGTCCCCATTTCTCAGGTTCCTCGCTTACTGGAAGAGCTAGGTAAGCTCAGTCAAAATACGCACATTCCGATCGTATGCTTTGGCCATATTGGCAATGGTAATTTGCACGTCAATATTTTGTATGATGCACGCACTCAAACAAAAACTGCTAAAGAAATTTTAGCGACTTTGTTTCACTTAGTGCTGACACTAGGTGGGACCTTATCAGGAGAGCACGGCGTTGGGATTGATAAACTGCCCTACCTTGGTCAGGAGCTCTCTACTGAAGTATTAACCATGATGCAGGGTATTAAACAGCTCTTCGATCCCAAAGGAATCTTGAATCCATTTAAGATAGGTGGGCCACTCATCCCACCTACTATTTGACGACGGTCAGATTTGGCCTACCATTGCGTTTATTAGGGCTGCCTTTCTTATTGTCTGTACGTTTTGGAATTTCAGATCCGCCTGACTCTGTAGTCGTTTCTTCGTCTTCTTCTTTAAAGACCATGCCACGCCCATTTTCTTTAGCATAAATAGCCGATACCGCACGCATCGGCGCATAGATCTGATAGGGAACCCCAGAGAATCTTGCGGAAAAAGAGACGGCATCATTAGACAAATCTAATTGCTGCACAGCTTTAGGAGAAATATTTAAAATGATTTTACCATTTTCAATATATTGCTTAGGAACATCGACACCAGGCATTTCAGCATCTACTACAACATAGGCTGTTAAATTGTTATCGATGATCCATTGATAGAATGCACGCAATAAATAAGGCCGAGATGGTGTCATTCTACCCCCATTGCACGCTCTGCTGTGGTCAGACTCACTTTAAACGAATCTCTCGCAAACAGGCGTTTAGCGTACGCTTTCACAGAGTCAGCTTCTCTAGGT
>JAHFQF010000130.1 GCA_023266435.1 Legionellales bacterium
CTGCATGAGGCTGCACTCCAGGGGCAGACGAACGTCGTAAAGACCTTGCTTGCAAAAGGCGCAAAGGTAGATGCCACAGACGAGGATGGCTTGGCCCCGCTGCATTACGCTGCACGCCAGGGGCAGACGAACGTCATAAAGACCTTGCTTGAAAACAGCGCACAGGTAGCTGCCACAGACAATGCTGGCCATACCCCGCTGCATATTGCTGCACACCACGGCCGCACGAAAGCCGTAAAGACCTTGCTTGAAAACAACGCACAGGTAGCTGCCACAGACAATGCTGGCCATACCCCGCTGCATATTGCTGCACACCACGGCTGGACGGACGTCGTAAAGACCTTGCTTGCAAAAGGCGCAAAGGTAGATGCCACAGACCAGCATGGCTGGACCCCGCTGCATCACGCCGCATCGGAGGGGCACACGAAAGCCGTAAAGACCTTGCTTGCAAAAGGCGCACAGGTAGATGCCACAGACAAGCATGGCATGACCCCGCTGCATCACGCTGCATTATTCTGGCGCACGAACGTCATAAAGACCTTGCGTGAAAACGGCGCAAAGGTAGATGCCAAAGACAATGCTCACAGGACCCCGCGGAATCACGCTGAAGGCACAGGACCAACATCAAGGCGCGGCGAAAAGGCGCAAGTCTTGCAGGCCTTGACCGAAACACAGCCCGAGCCTGCATCGCATCCAACGCAGTCAATCTTTAGACGCTTTGTCGCCTGGCTATGGTCTATGATTACTCTAAAGAAGACAGTCAGCAATACGGAGTCACAGCCGTTGCTTGCAAACGAATTGGAGGAGCCCACTCAGTCTTACAGTGCAATAGATAGAGATAGTGTGCGGAGCGACTTCAGGGGCTCGCAACCTCCCCCCCTGGTTAATGCTCAGCCGACTCGTACGCAGCAGACACTGGAGCAGGGATCGAAGCCGGAAAGTAAGCCGAAAAAGCCGGGGCTGAGTTAAAAAAACAGTCTACACTCTCACTAAAGGGCGCTACCGATCTGCATCTTGCTGCCAATCGTGGCGCCTCACCGTAAGTATACTCAAACTCATCTGCTTTTAGACTAGGCGTTAAGCCGTGAGCAAGCGGAACGCACTGTAGTACTTGAGGATTGCGAGCTGGTAAAAACAACACAGTATAAAAGCAAATGAGACAGAGCATCTCATCAAAGTTGTCCAGGATAAAGTCGACGACCCTGTATACCCAGATCCTAATTGCTTAGCTTTCAATGCAAAATCCGGTGTGCTTAAATAGAAGCAGGATTTGCTCAAATAAGGATATCTCTCATGAACCACGTCCCTGCATTCATTAGCTTACTTCTCGTTAGCACAACCACGCTTGCAGCAGGTATTGATGGCGCTTACCTACGAGCGTCTGGCGGGATAAGCAAAGTAGAAGATCAAAAGTATGGCTATACCAACCGAATGAATTTAGTCAATCAATTAGATGACGGCCGTGCTTTTGGGATCGCACTAGGTGTACGATTTAATGACTACTGGCGCGCGGATCTCAGCTGGGATCGTGCTGACAATGATAATGACATGGCAACCATTAACTCCACCAAAGATGGCTCTACTGGCGGCGAATTAAGCTATCAAGCCTTATTAGGTAATGTCTTTTATGATTTTTCTTTAGATAACTTCTCTAAATGGCATCCTTATCTGGGCGCTGGTATAGGGCTAGGACGCATCAAGTGGGCCCTAACTGATACCTCCACCACGGTAACTGCCAAAACAGATAGAGCGACCTTTCATGGCACCTTAGGCATGGGGTATCAATTCAATCAAAATTGGCGCCTAAATGCGAATTATAGGCGCATAGAAACTACCCCCTATGCTAGCCAGACAGGTGCTGGAGTTAGCAGTAACTCCGATCCGAAATATCGTAATAATAACCTCAACGTTGAGGTCATGTTCGTTTTATAACCCCACACCTGGTTATTCCCGCTTTCGCGGGAATCCACCCTCACCCAGTAAGGTAGCCTGAGAGTCGCTTCTGGATATCACTTGAACGCTTACGTAGCAGGAGTTCACAATCTATGTTTCTCATTCATGTGACGTATAAGAAACCGCTGACCATGATTGATCAGCATTTGGCTGCACACCGTGCATTTTTAGAGGACGGTTATCAAAAAAATGTCTTTATTGTATCAGGCCCCAGGTATCCCCGCACGGGTGGGATCATCCTGTCGCAGCTGACTGATAGAGCACAATTAGAAAAAATCCTAGCACAAGATCCCTTTGCACTTCATGATCTGGCGGATTACGAATTCATTGAATTCGATCCGGTTAAATGCCACGCTGACTTCAAGTGCTTTACGTAGCGTACGTGCTCTCTACGTAATTTTGCACCATTTGCATAAACTCATCAGCGATTTGAGGGCCGCGCAAGATTTTAGCTTTTTTACCATCTATGAATACTGGTGCAGCTGGCTCTTCCCCTGTTCCAGGCAAGCTAATCCCGATATTGGCATGTTTGCTTTCCCCTGGCCCATTGACAACACAGCCCATGACCGCAACCGTCATGTTTTCAACGCCTCGATACTGTGTACGCCACTCAGGCATTTGCGCGCGTAATTGTTGCTGAATACGTTGCGCTAACTGTTGAAAGACCTGACTGGTCGTACGCCCACAGCCTGGACAAGCGGATACCATTGGCATGAACGCTCTGAGATCGAGGGATTGAAGGATTTCTTGACAGACTTGTACTTCTTTGGTTCGGTCTCCACCAGGCTCGGGAGTGAGTGAAGCCCGAATCGTATCCCCAATACCTGCTTGTAAGAGCAACGCAAAGGCAGCCGCTGTGGCCACAATGCCTTTGGAGTCCATGCCAGCCTCAGTCAATCCTAAGTGCAGCGCATTGCTGCATTGCGTAGCGAGTGACTGATAAATCGCAACCAAGTCCTGCACGCGGGAAACTTTACAGGCCAAAATAATTTTGTCATTAGGCAGTCCTAAGTCATTGGCTTTCCGTGCGCTGAGCAAAGCGGATAAAATCATTGCTTCCCGCATCACTTGAGCAGTAGATACCGGATGTGGCTGCTGGCTATTTTTATCCATCAAAGACGTTAACAGCGCTTGATCTAAGCTACCCCAGTTAACGCCGATGCGCACGGGTTTGTTGTTCTTGAGGGCAACCTCAATCATGGTGGCAAAGTTTGTATCGTGCTTATCGCCAAAGCCAACATTTCCAGGGTTAATGCGGTATTTGGCTAATGCACTGGCACACTCCGGGTGCTCCGTGAGGAGCTTATGACCAATGTAGTGAAAATCGCCAATGATGAGTGGATTACTCCAGCCCAGCTGGATCAACCGGTCTACGATATGCGGAATTGCCTTGGCTGATTCTTGACGATCAACAGTCACCCTGACTAACTCTGAGCCAGCGCGCCATAGAGCATAACACTGCTGAGCGGTACCCTCCACATCTGCCGTATCCGTATTGGTCATCGACTGGACCACGATGGGCGCGCCGCCACCTACGGTGACCGAACCAATTTTGACGGGTGTACTGAAACGTCTAGTGCTGGTTTGCATGAAGCATGCCCCCTAACTGCAAGCGGACTGACCCTTTGGGCCTCTACGAAAGAAAACTAGTTTATTTTTTTTTGTGCCATAAATCAACTGCTATTCCCTGATAAAGCCCTAGGAATCCCCCACTGCTTTATGGCAAAATCAAAGTTGTAGGAGCAAAATAAGCGTGGCAAAAGGAAAAGGATGTATGCTACCTAGCTCACGGAAAGAAAAGGAAGTCTGGCAAGCCTGTGACCAATTGTCTGCTGAGGGCAATAGTATTACCTATCAAGGCGTGGGCGAGCGTTTAGTGGAGTTGGGTTATAAGCGCGGCAGTAACAGTGATATTTATCGCTATCTTACCAGCTGGAAGACCATGAAAGAACGTACCGATCTAGCCAAGCAAGTCCCTTTAACCTCCCGTCCGTTGATAAACCAAGCGGATCCTTTACAAAGCGCCATTGAACAAATCCGACAAGACATTTGGCTGGAAGCCACCAAAGCGCTGAATGACACGAATAAACTGCTTGAGCTCAAAGAGCATACCTTAGCCAAAGCCCAAGATAGCATCAATGATCTCAAATCCAGACTGATTAGAAAGCAACGTCAAATAGACGAATTACGCGAAAATACCGATAACACAAAAACCCTTCAAGCTTTACTCGAAACAGTTCAAGGAATCTCTCGGAGCCGAGATGTAGAGCTTGCAAAACTTTATGATCATCATCAAAAGCAGTTCGATCGATACATGAAAATCATTAACAATCTGAAACTGCAAAATCATAAATTAAAACGCTTGGTTGTTAAACACAATCTCAGCGTCAATCATGAGGATGCAGTAGAAGTCACTAATGCCTAAGAGGTGATGCGATGACTGCCGACAATAAATCACTACATTTGATAGAAAATCCTGCTGTCTTAGATAATCTTTCCCGCCACAAGCTAAGTAAGCATTGCCAACACGTGCAACAAGCTTACTCAACGCTGCTACAAGCCCATGAGCAATTACAGCAAGCCTTTTCTGCTCAAGCTTTTCAAGCGCAAGCACAGGCAGATGAGCTCAAACACATTGAGTCGCAAGCCGATAAGCGCGTTGCTGAATTGGAGCGAGTCTATACGGAGGCCAAAAAAACCTTACAAGAAGAAAGCGCTGCTTGGCGCGCTAATAACGAAGATGAGTTCTGTCGCCTTATTGCCTCTACCACGCGACACCTCTCATCGTTACAGGAAAAGTTTGAGCGCACCACTAAGCGCGAGTCTTTTGTCGGTCATCAACTGCTAGAGATAACCGAAGAGCGTAATAAATTGAAAGACCAGGTTGCGCAATTAAAAACGCTATTATTGCAAATCAAAGAACGAACGCCTGTCTAAATCTGCATAAAACGGTAAACATTTACATGCGATAGTGGATTGTTTCTTTTTTCTCGACAATAGGCAAACTAATGCCCTGGGAAGCGGCGTAGTCCTGATAGGATACGCCTTTTTTATATTGAACAGCAGCATCCCATGATAATATCTTTTGAAGATCGTCTAAGCTCAAATCTTTTAAGTGTTTAACAAGAGCCTGCTGCTCCTCATATAAGATGCGAGCATTTGGCGTGGTAAACAATCTGATTTTTTCTATGTCTAGATCTCGTAGCTCCTCTAAGCTAAGCCAACCATTTTTATAAAATACATCCATATCCCTAAAGCAAAATAGTATTTGAATTTTCGCAGGCTCCAGATCCCGCAATGCTTCAAATGTCGCCCAACCGCCCTCGTAAAGCGTGCATGCAGCTATAGATGTCAATGCTTTGATTTTATCTGTTTCTAAAGTTTTCAATGTATCAAAGGAGGTATAACCAGCTGCATAAAGCTTCTGAGCACCTTCCGACACTAATGCGACAATCTTATCGGCTGTAAAGGTTTTTAACTGATCAAACGTAACCCACTCTTTCTCATAAGCCGCTAACGCCTCATTTGAAGTCAAATATTGAATTTCGTCTTTAGTGTGCACTTTTAATGCTGCAAAACTAATGAACTTTCTTCGATACAGATCCAATGCGTTTTCCGAAAACAATACAGCCATTTTGTACGGCGAAACATCAGTCAAGTCAGCCAAGGAGGTCAACCATTGATTTTTAAGAGCCTCCTTTATTCCGTCAATCCTATAACATGCTCTTAATCTTTTTAATTGCTCATACGATTTTCTTAACGAATACGGCGTGCAGTGTGGTGATGTTAAAAACACGTAAGTACCCGAATCCCCGTGAATCGCTGCTAAAATATCTCGATTTTCGCCTGCAAACAATTGATAAAGTTCTGGTGAGAATTCGTCTGAAATCTCAGGATAGACCACGTGATCTTGATCTGAGACCCCCGTTTTTTCTCTCAATTGTGCTCTAAAAAGTTTAAGCTTTTGGGAGCTACCAATTTCAATCTGCCTTACAGAGTCTCCATACTGCGCCCCTGTTAACATTTTTTCGGGGACTGCTGAAGTCGTTAAGATCAGGCCCTGCGCTTCTAATATATCTTTTGTTCCGCCGCCCACACCCAGTAAAACACGATGAATACGCTCGTCAGTTTTTTGTATATAGATAACAAGTGCATTAAAAAGTGCTTGCAAATCAAACTGCTTTCTAAATGATTCAAATATTTCCAAAGAATCCAGAACCAATCCGTCACGGGTGCCTCTCCATACATAAGACTGCCCAACAATGCGATGTTTGTTGCGCTCTAAATTATCCCAATCAATGGGCGCCTCAAGCGTACGTTCTGTTTTTAACAGCACATAAAACCCGTTATGAGCCTCACTCACACCATCCAGCACACATTTCTCGCTCGCTCCACCGACAGACTGGCAACAATCAGTGATATGCCCTAAGATGAGCGCTCTCGCATCACCTGTCGGCAGCTTCACAAAATAATAATGAGATTCTTTGGATTCGCTAGGCACTTCAATCTGAATATCTGGAATACTATCAGTGGATTTATTCTGTACTTTTCCTTGAGGTGTTAAAGTTAATTTCCCTGCATCAATCAGCTCTAATGTTTTATCCCAGGTTTTGCTATCAACTTCATAATATTGATATAATTCTGCTAATCTTGGGTGAGCATCAGCATTTTGATACGTTCTATTTCTGATGATTTGTTTCAGTATTTCTGCATTTGCAGGCACGCCACCGGCCAATT
>JAHFQF010000005.1 GCA_023266435.1 Legionellales bacterium
GAGTCCTCAGAGTTTGCAACATATTTTGAAAAAATCAGCCGATAAAATTTGGCAACAGATGCATTTTCGCCTTTCTTGAATGCATCTGACTGTTGTATTTGTTCTAATTCATGAGTTAAGTTGGCAGTACGTTGCACAAATTCTTGCAGAAATGCTTGATACCCAGCCGTGGTTGCAGGAAGAGGGTTCATCAAGATTAAGGCAGAGAGATGTTCTGGATAAGTGATAGCGTATTGCATGGCTAAAAATCCACCCCAGGAGTGGCCTATCAAAGTAGATTTCTGATAGCCAATGTCTTGTCGGATAGCTTCTAAATCTTGAATGAATTGTTCCATCGTGATGGTTTGCTGATTGACTGGCGTATCCCAAGACAGTCCAGAGCCGCGCTGATCATAAAATACTACTTGGTGGTCGGATGCTAACCAGCGCATTTGAGGCAATAGATATCCCAAATCTAAACCGGGGCCACCATGCAGTACGATAACTGGATCGCCTGCACCAATCATTTGATAATGTAAGGTACAGCCTGCTACGTCCACGGTGTGAAGTTGTAGATGAGAGTACATTAAACGATCTCGTGATAATTTTTCTGTGTTGTCCCAGCAGCCACAAAGGATTGCGCACATGGAGGCTAACCAGCAAACAGAAAAAAATCGAGCTTTAAATTTCATATATCATTCATCATTTTGAGCAAGGTCTTAGCATGAGCCACTTTCTAACAGAAAAAGCACAGGTATTCAATATAACCCCAATTCGGAATTTTTTAGTAAAGCAAGATGACAGTTGTTTAGGCAGGACGGTGCTCTATTTTTCGACGGCGCCATCCATGGCTGCAAATGGCGCATCCCTGCGCCAATTGGTCTCAAAATAGATCACCCTCCTACCACAAAAGACTGGGTTTCTCTTCTGTAAACACTCCGAACTAGGGTTAAAGATAGAATCTTTGAATGCAGGGTTGATCAATGCGTGTAGATGCCCGCAAGCAATGAGTAGGCTTGACGAGGGTAGAAACGCATGTCATACTCAAAAAGTTCCTAAATTATGTTAATCAACTTAAATTGGTATTCAAATGATAATGTCCCTCATGGTAACAAAATTGACAGTAAAAGGATGGCGTTGGCGAAACACTTTCGCTTAATGACTTTCTATTTTCAATTTTTTGATACCGTGATGAGACAATATAATGATGCCAATATCCCAGCAGACCATCCAAACTATCCAGTTAGACTACACTGACGTCTTAGGCGCTTTGCCTGTTTGTCTATCCATGATCGCTACTATCTGGTGGCCTTTAGGCCAATTCTAAGTATTTTTCATTTTAATCTATTTACATTTTGAATACTTAAACAGGTAGGAGTTCCTTTATGCACACTAAACTCATCAGCATTTTTTTTGGTATTTTTGCAATCATACTCATTGGTTCACTGAGTCTTAAAAAAACAGACGATTTACCCGTTGTGGCAATTGCCAATTATGGGCCGCATGCTTCTTTAGAGGCGTCTATTCTTGGCATTAAAGAGACGCTGACAGAAGCAGGATTCATTGAAAATAAAACAATCCGTTATGAAATCAAAGAGGTGGGTTTCGATGCCTCACTGATTCCACAAATGATTACACAACTTAAAAATCAATCCCCACAGGCTATGATCGTGATGACCACCCCAGTTGCACAGTTTGCCAAGGGCTCGGTGAAAGGTATTCCTTTAATTTATGATGTAGTGACTGATCCGGTTGCTGCCGGATTATTAAAACAGTTTGATTTTTCTGATCAAAATATGACTGGTAGCTCTGATAGACAAGATCTGAAACTCATGCTGGCATTTGTCAAAAAATTAATCCCCAATGCACGCCGGATTGGACTCCTCTATGCCACAGCAGAAGCCAATGACATTGCATTGGTAAAAATGATGAATCAAGCTGCCGAATCATTCAACATGGAGGTCGTTGCGATACCTGTTGATCAAACCAGAGATGTGCCTCTACGCATGCAGCATTTTAAAGATAAAGTGGATGTTATCTATGTAGGCACCAGTGGACCTATACAGCCTACTTTACCAGTGATTGCTGCTGAGGCCAATAAAATGAATATTCCCGTGATCAATGTTGACTCAGATGCAGTAAAAACAGGATTAGTCTTAGCCAGTTTTGGTGTGGATTATAAAAAAGTAGGAAACAATGCAGGCAAACTCTTAATACAAGTTTTAAAAGGCGTTGATCTGGCTGCGCTGCAACCACTATATCCCACCATTCAAGATCATCATGGGTTTGTTAATTTAAAAAGAGCACAAGCTTTAGGTATATCTATTCCTAAAGACTTGGCCAATATCGATATCGTGGAGTAATAAAATGCTAGTACTGAATCAGATTACACACGCTTTTCCAGGTTGTTTTGAACCTGTTCTCAAAGGCTTAAACTTAACAGTGCAGGAAGGTGATTTTTGTGTGGTGATTGGTAGCAATGGATCAGGCAAGTCAACACTCATGCGTGCTATTTCAGGAGAGTATATTGTCGATAGTGGATCAATTTTTATTGATCAAAAAGAAGTGACTGATACCGATCGCAGTCATCTCATTGCTTCTGTTATCCAAGATGTTAATCAAGGCACAATTCTTGAAATGACCCTATTAGAAAATATGGTACTGAGTGCGATGCGGGTTAAAAGAGCAGGCTTTGCATTCTATCGGCATTATGAAAAAGAGATGCTCAGTCAAATTCAAACGTTGGACTTAGGTTTAGAGCGCTACTTGAATCAACCATTACAATGTTTATCAGGCGGACAAAGGCAAATGATTGCGACTTTAATGGCCGTGTGTTCAAAACCTAAAGTGCTCTTATTGGATGAGCATACTTCTGCCTTAGACCCCAAGATGCAACAAGTACTCATGGATTATACGGCCCAAGCGATTACTGAGCATAACATTACCAGTTTAATGGTGACACATAAATTGGATGATGCCATCAAATACGGTAATCGATTAATTATGCTGCATCAAGGAAAGATTGTGTTGGATGTCAGTGGTTCCGAAAAAGCGGCTTTAAGTATTACTCAGCTACTTGCTCTTTTTCATCACTATGAAGATCTCGTATTGAATAGGGGTATTTAAAATGACGATGGATCTATTTTATACGGGTTTATCACAAGGATTAATATTGGCGCTGATTGCTTACGCAGTCATGATTCCTTTTCGACTCTTGAATTTTCCTGATCTGACTGCAGAAGGTGCTTATCCACTGGGTGGTGCGATTTGTGCAGTTAGCCTATTAATGGGTTTATCCCCTTTAATGTCCATGATACTTGCTGCCTTAGGTGCGGGGTTGATGTGTGTGATCACAGGCATCATTCATTTGCGACTGCAGATCAATACGCTACTTGCTGGCATTATTTTGAGTACCATGGTCTACAGTGTCAACCTAAGAATTTTAAGTAAACCCAATGTATCACTGTTTGAGATGGCTTCTATTTTCCCTGAAAATCAGTATTTAAAAATAATGATTTTACTAGGTATTTTACTGGGAATGGTTATTCCTTTGGTATTATTTTTAAAAACAGAATTAGGACTCAAGTTGAGGGCAGTCGGGTTGAATTTGAATTTTTCTAAACGACAAGGAATTTCGGTATCTCGTTATACTTTGTTTGGATTATTTGTAGCGGGTTGTTTTACTGGGTTAGCAGGCAGCCTCATGATTCAGATGCAACAGTATATGGATGTAGGCATGGGTGCTGGCATAGTCATTCATGCATTGGCCGCCATGATGATTGGTGAAGCCGTATTAGGTAAGAACACGCTTGAAAAGCAGCTGATATCGCCATTAATTGGCGCGCTGCTCTACCAACAGATCCAAGGATTGGCGCTGTCTTTTGGTTTGGCACCGTCCGATCTTAAATTTTTTACAGGCAGTGTTGTGCTATTGGTCATTGCGATGCAAAAGAGAGGCAGGCATGCGTAAAGAGCATTTTATCTTACCCTCGAATGCAATCTATCTGTGTGGGCACTCTTTGGGTCCTATGTCTAAAGTAGCGCAAAAGAGTGTGCATGAGACTTTGAGTCAGTGGGGTTCCGAAGCAGTGAAAGCTTGGAACACTGCACATTGGATTGATGCCTCTAAACAAGTATCGGCTAAGATAGCCGCATTCATTGGTGTGGCTGAAAATGAAGTCACGCTCTGTGATTCTACTTCGGTGAATTTATTTAAAGTCTTAATGAGCGCATTACGATTAAATAGTGCAAGAAAAGTGATTTTGACGACAGAGGATAATTTTCCGGCAGATCTTTACATTGCGCAAGGCGTCAGTTTATTTCAAGAGGGTGTGCAATTAAAAACGGTCCATTCTGAGGCCTTGTATGAACATTTGGATGAAGAAGTTGCTGTATTAATGCTAACCCATGTGAACTATCGGGATGCGGCAGTGTATGACATGGAGGCCATTACAAAAAAGGCACATCAACTCGGCATTTTAGTGATTTGGGATCTGTCTCACAGTGTGGGTGCGGTGTCTCTTAATCTCAATGCCTGTAAAGTGGATTTTGCTGTGGGATGCACTTATAAATATCTCAATGGTGGGCCCGGTTCGCCTGCATTTTTATATGTGAATGCCTGTCATCATGAGCATATGGAAACGCCAATACAAGGCTGGATGGGTCACCAAACTCCCTTTGATTTTGATTTGCAATATCGATCGATTGGGGTTTCAAAATATCTGGGTGGGACACCTTCTATTTTAAGTTTAAAGGCATTAGAGGGGGCCTTAGAAATTTTTGAATCCATTGAGCAGACGCATTTATATACTCTGAGTATGGAATATTCTGATTTTCTGATTCGAGGATTAGAAGAACTAGGGTTGCAGGTAGTATCTCCTAAAAATCAACGGCGTGGAGGGCATGTGGCATTGATGCATGATGAGGCTTATGGACTATCTAGGGCATTGATTTCAGAGGGTGTGATTGTTGATTATCGTGCGCCTGGATTAATCAGACTCTGTGTGAATCCACTGTATCTGAGTTTAGAGGATATTAAAGTATGTATTCAGCAGATTCAGAGGATTTTAGAAACTCAAATGCATTTATTAGCGTGTTATCAAAAATCCAGAAAGGTGACCTAAATGAAGCGATATTTACAAAAACTCATTCAGCAAAAATCGCTTTCTAGAATAGAAAGCCAAGATGTCTTTGCGTGCTTATCTGTGGCACCCATAGAGCAACAGGCTGCTGTGATGGCGTTGCTTGCCGCTAAAAAGATAGAAGCCTCAGAGTTATTAGGCGCTAGGGATTTTTTAATGGCACAATCCACTCAAATTGAGAGTCCTTATGAAGTGATTGATATCGTTGGGACTGGTGGTGATGGGATTGGTACTTTCAATATTTCTACTGCAGCCAGTTTATTGATTGCAAGTTGTGGTGTGTATGTCGCTAAACATGCTGGGAGGAGTGTTACGAGTCAATCCGGAAGTGCCGATGTAATGGAATATTTGCAGATTATGCCTAGTCACACAGCAACTGAAGTAAACCAGAGCTTGAAAGAAACACGGTATGTTTATCTACAAGCCCCTGTGTTTAACCAAACTCTGAGGCAATATCGAGATTTTAGAAAAAACCTTTCCTTCCCCAGTATAT
Organism: Legionellales bacterium; assembly: GCA_023266435.1. Taxonomy (GTDB): domain Bacteria; phylum Pseudomonadota; class Gammaproteobacteria; order Berkiellales; family Berkiellaceae; genus JAHFQF01. Next base: position 5,614 of record JAHFQF010000005.1, read on the forward strand.
TTAACATTTTAGGGCCACTTGTTAATCCTATGCGACCCAAAAGACATGTCATTGGAGTGTATCATCGTGCTCTGTTACCTACAGTAGCTGAAGTTTTACAGGAAACTGGCTCTCAGCATGCGCTTATACTGCATTCAGAGGAGGGATTGGATGAAATCAGTGTGAGTGGACCTACGCATATCGTAGAGTTAAAACAAGGTCGAATGCATGAATATACGATCATACCTAACGAGGTCGGATTGCCGATGTCTTCCATTGAGACCGTATTAGGGGGAACACCCGCTGATAACGCAAAAATGATACTCGATATTGCATCAGGCCATCTTTTAGGACCTAAACGAGATATTGTTTTGCTCAATAGCGCAGCAGGATTACTGGTAGCTGGAAGCGTATCGACTTTAAAGGAAGGCGTTGAGCTTGCAAGTGAGGCAATTGATTCTGGAAAAATGCTAAAGCTAATCAGTCAATTACAGAGTAGAGGTCAAGCATGAGTGATTTTTTAATAAAAATTAAAGCGCAAGTCAAAGAAAGAGTGCAGCACATTCAAATAGATGCTTTGCCTCAGAAAAACACCGTGGACTTCTGCCGTATATTTCAAACGGGGAGCGCCCCTGTGATTATCGCCGAAGTAAAGTTTGCAAGCCCTTCTCGGGGTAGGATTTACGCTGGTACATTGAGCCACACGGACATTGCAGAGGATTATTTAGAAAATGGCGCAGCGGCATTGTCGATTTTGACAGAGCCTACCTACTTTCATGGCCAGTCCCACTATCTCAGCGAAGTCCGATCCACGTTGCCTCAAGCGCCTCTCTTATTAAAAGATTTCGTATTAAGCAAAGTGCAAGTGGACCAAGCTTTACTATTGGGTGCCAATGCCATTCTCTTCATTGTCGCTTTTTTAGATAAGCAATTATTAGTCGAGTTGTATCATTATGCGCTTTCTTTAGGATTAACCCCATTAATAGAAGTACACAATCAACGAGAATTAGAAGTGGCTTTGCAGCTTAATCCAAAAATGATTGGAATTAATAATCGAAATTTGCACACATTACAGGTTGATCTCAATACCGCAAAAGAATTAATTCAATTGATTCCCAAAGGAACTTATACAATCTGTGAAAGTGGTATACAGAATAAACCTCAGCTTCAGGCAATGCAAAAATTAGGATTTCATGGATTTTTGATTGGTGCATCGCTCATGTCCGATGTGAATCCAGGAAAAGCGCTAAACAATCTTTTATCAGGGGGAAATGATGCGTGCTAAAATCTGTGGCATTACTACACTGGATGATGCAATGTTAGCGGCACAACAAGGTGCCTGGGCTGTGGGGTTTAATTTTTACCAACAATCGCCTAGATATGTTCAGCCAGCTCATGCAAAAGAGATCATAAAAAAATTACCTAAAAGTGTAATGAAAATCGGGATTTTTATTGATTACTCCAGTTGTGAGATTTTTAGGCATGTGGATGAGGTTGGCTTGGACCTGATTCAAATTTATTCACCTATCCACGCATCTCAGGCATTACAAAAACGCATGATTTTATGCTTGCAAGCAGCATCTCAAAGTGAGCTTCCTGAGCCGGAAGTATTACAATCTTATGGCTATCTGCTGTTAGATGCGCCTCGGCATTCAGATGGTTTATTGGGCGGAACAGGCAGACAAAGTAATTGGATATTGGCTCAAAGCCTAGCCAAACAACACCGTTTGATTTTGGCTGGCGGATTAACGGCTGAGAATGTGGCGGCTGCGATTCAGTCTGTGAATCCTTATGCAGTGGATGTAGCCAGTGGTATTGAATGTCGTCCTGGTCTCAAACAGGCAGATCGGATGACACAATTTTTGGAGCGTTGTAATCATGTATCTTAAAAAAGGGTATTTCGGAGAATACGGTGGCTGTTTTGCACCAGAGACCTTGATTGCTCCGCTTGCGGAGCTAGAGGAAGCCTATCAAACATTTAAAGATCATCCGATCTTTAAAGAGACACTGCAACACTATTTGAGTGATTATGTGGGTAGACCTACGCCACTGTATTATGCATCCAGATTGACGGACTATCTGGGTGGAGCGCAGATCTATCTCAAACGAGAGGACCTCACGCATACTGGCGCACATAAAATTAACAATACAATCGGTCAGGGGTTATTGGCTAAATTCATGGGAAAAAAGCGCTTGATTGCAGAAACTGGCGCTGGACAGCATGGTGTAGCCACAGCAACGGTTGCCAGCTTACTGGGTATGGAGTGTGTGGTTTATATGGGTGCTGTAGACATGGAAAGGCAGCATTTGAACGTTGTGCGCATGCGAGTCTTGGGGGCAGAGGTACGTACAGTGACCTCCGGTTCACAGACTTTAAAAGATGCTACCTCTGAGGCGATGCGCAACTGGGTGTCGCAAGTGAAGGATACGTATTATGTGTTAGGATCGGCGCTGGGCCCGCACCCTTATCCCACGATCGTGAGAGATTTTCAACGGATTATTGGAGTAGAAGCCAGACGGCAATTGATAGAAAAAATTGGCAAATTACCGAATGAATTGGTTGCTTGTGTTGGTGGCGGGAGTAATGCTATTGGACTTTTCCATGCCTTTTTGGCAGATACCGGTGTACGCATGACAGGTGTAGAAGCTGGGGGAAATGGCACTGCATTAGGTCAGCATGCTGCAAGATTTTTCGGAGGTAGAGTGGGGGTTTTGCAAGGGACAAAAAGTTATCTCTTACAAGATGAGCAGGGACAAGTCGCTAAGACACACAGTATCTCCGCGGGATTAGATTATCCCAGTGTTGGGCCAGAGCATGCGCATTTACATGATATCAAGCGTGTGCAATACACGTATGCGACAGATGAGGAAGCACTTAAGGCTGCTTTTTTATTAGCAAAGTTAGAGGGTATCATTCCTGCCTTGGAAAGCGCACATGCCATTGCCTATGCTCTGCGCACAGCGCCTCAGTTACCTCGAGAAGAGATACTCTTGGTTGGGCTCTCCGGGAGAGGCGATAAAGACGTAGGTACTTTAAGCACTCATTTGGAGCAATATTCATGATCAGCAACAAAGCATTCATCCCCTTCATCATGGCAGGACACCCCACTCCAGAGGACACAGTACAAGCCATTTTAACCTTAGCAGCCTCTGGTGCAGATGCAATAGAGCTGGGAGTCCCTTTCTCTGATCCAGTCGCGGATGGTGTCATTAATCAACAAGCTGCTGAAGTGGCGCTCAAACAAGGCGTCACTTTGAAACAGGTATTGTCTATTGTCTCCGAAGTGCGTTTGCGACAATGCAGCGTGCCGATTATACTTTTTAGCTATTTAAATCCTATTTTATCGTTAGGTTATGAACAATTTGCATTACAAGCGAAAGAGGCAGGAGTTGATGGTGTATTGGTTGTTGATTTGCCACCTGAAGAAGGCGAGGAATTTTATGCATCTCTGAAAAAAGTGGGTTTAGATTTCATCTTATTAGTATCTCCAACGACCGATCCAAAGCGCTTCCCTTTATATAAGCAGTTACAGCCAAGCTTTTTATATTATATTTCTAGATTGTCTGTGACGGGAACGCAAACTGTGTTGCCATCTGATCTGGCGCGACATTTAAAAAATCTACGTGAGTATTTTCCCGAGCCAAAAATCGCTGTGGGATTTGGCATCTCTAGCATAGAGCAGGCTACCTACGTTGCCAGCTTGGCTGATGGCGTCATTGTTGGTAGCTTACTTGTGAAAACCCTGGCAGATCAGGGTGTCAGGGCATTAGGAGAATTGGCAACTCAACTGTCTCAAGCTATACATGCTCAGCGTCTTTAAACAAGAGAAGCCATATTTTTTTTGCCAAGCCGAGGGTCTATTTTTCGACAGCGTTATCTATGGCTGCAAATGGCGCATCCTTGCGCCATTTGGTCTCAAAATAGATCCTCGTCCTGCCTAGATGCATGCTAATCTTGCCTGACACAAAAGCTCGGGATTGGATTATGTTAGATTATAACTGTAATTGACAGGCTAGTATGTGGCGTCGAGCAGCATCATGTGACTCTACCGCTGCCCACGCATCTCGTGCTCTTGCCTTACTTTGACAATGTCTTTCCCACATGCCCAAGGTGAAACGCCTCCGGCCTTCAAACCCTTGTGGCGGCTCGTAACTCACTTTTTGAGAAATTTGATACCATAAGCCTTCGGGCTCTCGGATTTTTTGATCAAATAAAGTCTTAAAAATCAAATTAAACAATTGAATGACGTTGCTTTTTCCTGGATCAATCTCTTGAAAATCAATACTGACTGGTTTGTGATTTTCAATGTATTGATTTGCTTTAAGCATTTGTAGAAACTCTTCCCAGGATTGAGGAGTAGCATTGGGATCAAGGTAGATTTGCCAATGATAGCTCGGCTCATGACTATGGTCTTGGTCTGAAAAATGAAAAAAAGGGGTAGTTTGAATATTCAAAGTATATGACATGTTAAAACTTCCTACGCTAATATGATTTAGATCAGGTTCAAAGGGTTTGGCGCTGGCCATCTCAGCCCTAATGGGCACCCCTGCTTTACGAGGCACATGTTACCGGATTAAATGGACTTGTCAAATTTTTGTGAATTTCAAAATAACTAGACGACAACAGATGATTTTTGATTTAAAGTAAGTACACTATTTCACCTTAGGACGTAACTCTGAATGCAAAACAAAGTCACTATTTTCTGGTTCCGGCAAGATTTAAGAATCTCAGATAATCCGGGTCTTTTTGAAGCAGCCAAACAGGGCATGGTGATACCTGTCTATATTTTAAATGAAAAATTTAATCATGCCTTGCACGTGGACAATGCTAGCCAATGTTGGCTACAGATATCTTTGCAGAAGCTGAATGAATCCTTAGGACACAAACTCAATGTGTATGCTGGTAATCCTAAACAGGTACTTTTAGAGATCATTAAAAATAATCAGGCACACGCGGTATATTGGAATCGATGTTATGAGCCTTCGCGCATCAAAGAAGATGCTGATATCAAAAAACTCTTAAAAGAAATGCAAGTTGAGTGTAAAAGCTTTAATGGGAGTTTGTTGAGGGAACCCTGGGATATCCTTAAGTCAGATGGATTGCCTTACAAAGTCTATACGCCTTTTTGTAAAAAAGGTTATTTGCAGCATGAGCCCCCAAGACATCCCATACCCGCACCTGCTAAATTGACGCTCATGAAAGCCAGTCCAAGCTCTTTGACTTTAGCAAACATGAATTTGATGACAGAAAAAATCTGGTGTGAAAAAATAAAAAAAACCTGGGATATTGGTGAATTGGCTGCACAAAAAAAGCTGGATGATTTTTTAGAAAATGGACTGTTAGATTATAAAGAGTATAGAAATTATCCTGGCAAAAAAAATGTCTCTAGGTTGTCGGCACATCTGCATTTTGGTGAGATATCACCGAATCAAATGTGGCATAGTGCACAGGCCAAAGGCTTGAGTGAGTCTTGGTTAAGAGACTTAGACTGTTTCTTCAGTGAGTTGGTTTGGCGAGAATTTGCTTATTATTTGCTGTATCATTTCCCGGACTTTCCTGAAAAAAATTTCCAAGAGAAATTTGATCGGTTTCCTTGGGAGTGTAGTCACACATTGTTAAATGCTTGGAAAAAAGGTAAAACAGGATACCCCATTGTCGATGCTGGTATGCGTGAGCTCTGGCAAACGGGTTATATGCACAACCGAGTGCGTATGGTCGTTGCTTCTTTTTTAGTCAAAAATTTGCTGCAGCATTGGCATCATGGGGCAGCTTGGTTTTCGCACTGTCTAGTAGATGCTGATCTAGCAAGTAATAGTATAAGTTGGCAATGGGTTGCCGGGTCAGGTGTCGATGCTGCACCTTACTTTAGGATTTTTAATCCTACTACACAGGGAGAAACCTTTGATCCCGAGGGGAAATATACCCGTCAATTTGTGCCGGAATTGAGTGGCATGCCCGATAAATTTTTATTTAAACCGTGGGATGCCCCTGAAAAAGTGCTAAATTCAGCCGGTGTTATATTGGGAAGCACGTATCCTAAGCCAATCGTGGATCTGAAAATCACAAGAGAGCGGGCATTAAAAGCATATAAAATGATCTCTAATCAAGAAACTGGAACAATTTAAACGCAGAGCTATTTTTTCAAAGCGACATTAGGGAGATTTTTATGCAAATTATTGAAACAGAGAGGTTGATTTTACGTACTTGGGTGGAGAGTGATGCGGAAGCTTACTTTCATATTAATCAAGATCCCAAAGTGTATGAGTTTTTATTGGGGCCGTTGAGCATGCAACAAGTACAGGATTTCATTCAAAAGTGTAATCAAGAATTTAAAGCGCAACGTTTTTGCCTGTTTGCAGTAGAAACCAAAGATACGCACACCATGATTGGGTTTATTGGGCTCTCTGAGCCTAACTTTGAGTCGAGTTTCACGCCTTGTGTAGAAGTAGGTTGGCGTTTAGGTTCGGAACATTGGGGTAAAGGTTATGCCACCGAAGGGGCGAAAGCTGTATTGGCATATGGATTTCATCAGATAGGTCTGAATGAAATTGTTTCTTTTACAGCAACTGTCAACATGCGCTCTAGGCGCGTGATGGAAAAAATCGGTATGAAAAGAGAACCGAAAGAGGATTTTTTACACCCGAAATTAGCGGCCGATCACCCCATTTCTCAGCATGTATTATATCGCATTCAACGCAAAGACTTTACCTAAACTTCGATCGTGGGAGCGTATAACATCCAGGTAATTGATCCGTTATCAACAAGTCGCACTGTTTTAAATCCAGCTTTTTCGTAAGCACGAATAGCATTGGTATTGGCTGTGTCTGGGTCTACAAATACAGCATCAAACGTTGGAAAAACATACTCTGTTAAAAATGCGATTAAAGCGTTAGGTCCGATGCCTTTGCCTAAATAATCCGGATCTCCAATATACCAATCAATGGCAGCACAGTTGTGAGGTAATAGACAGAGGTCTTGTGCTGGTTCGCGTGGAAAATCCTGTGCATTATAAAATTGGATATAACCGATGGGTTTTTCATCTGCATAGATGATATGCGCATGTATTGGTCCGGTTAGACGAGCTTTGCTCGCATTGGTAGCAAGTGTTTTATATCCTTGCACATAGCTGTCATATTTTTGGTGAATGCATTCAATGCTCCATAGCTTTTCTGTGTCCCACCATTTTTTTACATGGGGCGTTTCAAGCCATTTCATAAGTAATGGAAAATGATGGGTAGTCAGCTTTTGAAAGGTGATATGGATGGTCATGATTTCGGTGGCTTTTGACATTGCAAACACACATGGCTAGAGCGTTGAGAAACAATGAGTCGCTCAATCACACTGCCACACCGTGGACAAGGTAGGCCTGTTTTACGAAATACTTGGAGCGCTTCTTGATTTTCACCGCGACGTTTCCCTACGCTATAGTAGTTCAGTGCAGTTTTTCCTAAAGTTGTGCCTGAGTTACGAATGCCTTTTTTTAAGACATCAATGATCGCTTTATGTAGGCACGCTATACTTTGGTCATTTAATTGGTTAGATGCTGTGACCGGATGGATCTGCGCCTGCCAGAGTGCCTCATCCACATAGATATTCCCCAATCCTGACACAGTGGTTTGATCTAGCAGCAGTGGTTTGATCTGTCGCTTAGAGTGGCTTAATTTCTGCGCTAATACGTTGGGTGTGAAAGCAGTTGATAAAGGCTCCGGTCCCAGCGTGCTAAATTGAGGTGGTTCGTTTTCATAAAAGTACCACCGTCCAAATTTACGGATGTCTGTAAAACGTAACTCACGTCCATCACTCAATGTTGAGCGGATTCTGACATGTGCATCTAGAGGACTATCTTTTGAAAATAGATCAAGCCGCCCTGTCATCCGTAAGTGCACTAACAGCCAACCAGTAGGTGCAAGCTCAAAAACAATGAACTTTGCACGTCTTGAAATAGCTTGAATCTGGCGGTTTTTGATTTGTTGATCAAAGACTTGAGGCGAAGAGGTCTCGATGGTTTTTGGCCAAAACGCTTGGGCAGATTGAAAGTGTAAACCTTCAATACCACTTTTACGCAAATCTTGGACGACGGTCTCAACCTCAGGCAATTCAGGCATGGTTAGCATCCCTCAATGAGGGAAATATACTTGCATAAAATAACAGTATATGTCAACATGCTTGGCCAAAATTTATAATGGCTTAATCAACACAAGGAGCAGATATGGTAGATATAGGACATCCAGATCCAAACAGTTTGTATCCCATACCCGGTGTAACGCGAACCTGTTTTTTAAAAAATATCATTACAAATCCCAGAATTATAGTAGGAGACTATACCTATTACGATGATCCTGACGATGTGCGTAATTTTGAAAAAAACGTATTGTACTCTTTCGAATTCATGGGTGATAAGCTAATCATTGGGAAATTTTGCCAAATTGCGACGGGTGTGCGTTTTATTATGAATGGCGCCAACCATGCCTTGACAGGTGTCTCTGCCTATCCTTTCAAAGTGATGGGGAAATCTTGGGGGCAGGCACCCTTAAATGTGCAAAGTAAAGGTGATACAGTCATAGGTAATGATGTTTGGATTGGTAACTCTGCTACTTTTATGCAAGGTATCAAAGTAGGGCATGGTGCCATTATTGGTAGCAATGCATTGGTCACTAAAGATGTTGAGCCCTATGCTATTGTTGGCGGAAACCCAGCCAAACTTATCCGCAAAAGATTTGATGATCAGACTATTGAGTTTTTGTTACAGTTAGCATGGTGGGATTGGCCCATGGACAAGATTGTTAAAAACTTAGATGCACTTGTGAATGGAAATCTGGCAGCGTTAAAAGCAACCAATTAAGTGAGTTAATTTAATGAAAAAATCAGTAGTCACGTTACCAGAAATGTATCTTGCAGGGGTCACCGTGAGAACTAGCAATGCTTCTGAAATGGATCACGCAACAGCTCAGATTGGCGCAACGGTTCAAAAATATTTTCAAGGTGGTATGGCCGAGCAAATCGTGCAACGTAAAAAACCAGGTACGACCTATAGTGTTTATACTGAGTATGAGAGTGATGTAACTGGCGCCTATACCTATTTCATTGGTGAAGAAATAGAAGTTTTAGATACTCTGCCCGATGGGTTCGTACACTTAACTATTCCTGCACAGAAGTATGTGAAATTTACGAATGGACCAGGACCAATGCCAGACGTTTGTATCCAAGCTTGGCAACAGATTTGGCAGATGGATGCAGCAACGCTTGGTGGAGAGCGGTGTTATCAAGCAGATTTTGAAGTGTATGATGAGCGAGCACACGATCCTGCGCAAGTAGAGCTGGATTTATATATTGGTGTAAAAGTATAAGCAAGGCTTAATTAAAATCCGCGAGGCCAACCATGACCACCATTACTTGGGAAGAATTTGAGCGTGTTGATTTGCGCTCAGGCACTGTTGTGAAAGTGGAGGAGTTCCCTAAAGCGAAGAAGCCAGCCTATAAAATCTGGGCTGATTTTGGACCTGAAATGGGTATCTTGCAAACCTCTGCGCAAGTGACGGTGCATTACACACCGGAATCTTTGATAGGTCGTCAAATAGTAGGCTGTGTTAATCTTGGTGAGAAAAACATTGCAGGATTTAAATCACAGTTTCTCCTAGTTGGTTTTTCTGATCCAAATGGAGGTATCTGTTTAACAACAGTAAATCCTACTGTACCCAATGGGCAAAAGATGCATTAATGTTGCGCTACAGTATACGCACCCTGGAAAATCCATTGAGCGGATTGAAATCAGATGGCTAGATGTTTGTTAGGTATTTTGCTAAAATAAAAAGAGGTTGATTTAAAAAGAAAATGTAATATGTCAGGATTACAGCGCTTTATTACAGCGCAAGATCGCACTTCAAATGGCTATAAAGATGCACTTGCAGAAATTCGCAAGGGTCACAAGACCAGTCATTGGATCTGGTACATTTTTCCACAAATTACAGGGCTCAGCGATAAGCCCAGTGACAACACTCGATTGTATGCCCTCCAATCTTTTCAAGAAGCCAAAGCGTATTTAAAACATGCGTTATTGCGTCAACGCCTGTTAGAGATTACTCAAGCTGCTTACACAGCTTTAGCTACTGGAAAAACAAAAACAATCCTAGCGCTGCTGTCCTCACAAATTGACGTTACAAAATTTCAAGCGTCGATGACTTTATTCTTATTAGCGGCGTATGAAAATGGTGATACAGAAGCATATCAATGTTTTAAAGCGGTATTAGAAAAGGCGTATTCTGCGGGCGCATTACACCTTGCAACCCTTGATGAAATAGAAACAGAGCTTTCAGCTGATTTAAAAGAGTATCAATTATCCAAAGAGATGCCAGTTAACATATTGAGTGTGGTGGATCGGAATGAGCCTCAGCCAGCCCCCACTTTTCCGATTCCCAAGCATTTACCACCAATTCTAATTGCTGATCAATCACCCTTCAATCAGGAAGATCGCGCACTCTCTACAGTGTTAGATCAGGCTTTTCAATTTTCACTGCCAGAACGTTTTTTTCAATGGCTCTATAATCTGACACATGCCAAAGAAAAGGAATTTCATAGAGCAGAGTATCAGAAAGCATTATTAATAAATTTAAAGACCCCAATATCAGTACAATCTAGAGGATGGTTATGGCTGATGGGGCTAAAAAAAATGTCTCAAAAAATAGCACAGATCTCACGAGATCAAACACGTAGCATGCAAACGATGCCTTCATTGCATTATAGTGATGGTGCTGCTGACACGCAGGCATCAGTGGGCACATGTACTGTTGCTGACTCTCTAGTCGGTGCTATAGATCCTCAAGCGGTTGACCCGTCTTTAAAAAAAACAGGCCTTAGAAAATAAACTATTGTTATTTATAAAGTGATAATTTTTTTGTGATCTGACTGACGATTTCCCACGGCCCAAATAAAACTGCTCCATAATAAATGAGTTGATCTTCAGATTTTTCTAACGTATTAGCCAGTTGCTCCTGATACCCCCCACCAGTCATTGTATTTAGAAAAGCGCCAAATTGAATCGTATGCTCTTTGGCAGCTTGGACCGTTTTTCTGATCTCACCAGACTTTCCACGCAAAATGATAAACGGAATTTGAGAGATGTTGGGATAAGTATTACCATGGTTATCTTGGTAATTATCTAATCTCAGTTGAGTATTGTCTAATTGAGCGCCTAAACCAATGGTCATGTGTGCAATGGCATTCATTGCAACGCCTGTTTCAATGTCTTTGTTAACGATTGCTACTAATTTATTTTCAAACATTATTTTATTTCTCTCTGTCATATGGGGCGTCCCTGCGCCAAATGGCCTCAAAAAACTTCTCTCTAGCTGGGATGCATTTATTATAAAAGCGAGCTAGAGGAAATATAAAGCCAAGCCTTGCCTGTTTTAGGTTGGAGTTACTATAAGGTGATTTTGCTAAAAAAATAGATATATGTGCTCGCCCCTACTGGGGGAGGAGATGAACTAGGAGTAAAGCTTGGAAAATTTGTTTGTCTCTAATAGACATGGTATCGGTCTCGTCATAAAAAATGATAGTAAACTGATGCTGTATTAATATATACCGAGTCTATGGTTTGAAGTCAACTTCTGGTGTGTTGAAATATTACGTGCATGTCCTGTCATTGCAATACTCATATTTTTTGAGACACTTTTTTCTGCAGTAAGTAGCGTTTTCTTTGTGTCTCAGGGAATTTCTCGATGGCATACCTTAGCATGGTTCTTGGCATCTGATCAGCATGTTGCTCAAGAAAAACGATGAGCTCAGTGACAGAGCGCTTGCCTGTCTCACGGAGCATCCAACCCACTGCTTTATGGATTAAGTCTTGATCATCCTGCAGTAAGAGTTTTCCAATTTTAAACGTCCAGCTTAGCTCATTGTTTCGAATAAAATACCAGGTGGAAACAATAGCAATCCGGCGTTCCCATAGACTGTCGGATTTTGCTAAAGTGAGCAATATACTTTTATCGCCTTGAAATAGGTGAGCACCTAAAATCAAGTGCGCAGAGGCATCTACTAAGTTCCAATTGTTCACATGTTTCAAATGTTTCATATAAAACTGATAGCATGCTGTTCGCTGGTTATCATTGGTGGTTTGATATTGATGGGTCAAAATAAATAGCGCCAGTAAGCGTTCTTCATTCATTGGAGAGCATAGAAAAGTTAGGAGAGCAGTATGCGATAAATCTTTAAATTGTTTGGCGATTTTTCTCAAATCAGCGACAGCAATACCAAGAAATTTATCGTGTTCAGCATATTGGCCAGGGCCAGTTTTGAAAAATAGGCATAAATTGTCTTTGGGAGAGCGCGAAGCTTGAGTTAATAGAGACTGAATTGCCTGCACTTTATTCATCGTTAAAATGGCACCCTTGCGGTTTGTAAATTTTTATAAAATAAGGAGGTTTTGATTCGACGGGGAAGAATTTTTTTAAGTGCTCAGTACGCTTGAAATCAACAACGCCATATTGGGAATAGTGTTGCTTTTGTTTTTGCCAGGTCATGCCCTCTCCTGAGTAATCAATTTCATGCCATTCTCGTCCAATGATATGTGAGGTATTATTATCAAAGGCAGGGGCATTTTTAAACTGACAAAATTGTACGACGGCGTGTAAATAATGCGCCATGGACTCCGCTTCATCGAATGACACGTTTCTGAATTTTACGGCCATGAGTAATTCTAAAGTTGTTTTAGGTAAGTTCTCTTGTAGCGCGCTTAATTCAATTGGGCTCAGAGGGGTGTTGATTAGAAATATTTCGAGCGCTCGCGCAGAGTCTTCACTGAGTTTCATTTTAGGATCTTTCTGAGCGACGCGCTGCGCCAGAAGTGGGCATAGATTTTTCCAAGGCTCGGGTAGCTCACATTTTCTAGCAAACGCTAATTGAGTCGATAGTATAAAAAATAAGAGAGCAGTGATGATTTTTTTCATGATTACTTATCGGCGTAATGATTCATATTCTCAAATAAAAAAAGCTATTTTAGCATTTACGGCTTAGCCTGCAACCTAAAAGAATATCTATGATTGACAGGATTTATGTTTATGCTAAGCTCAGCTTGATCTCTAGTCCAGAAATAGATTGATGCACTGCCAACATAATATGTCGTATTGAGAATCACTCTTTTTAGCCTGGATTCTGTAAACAGCTTAACAAGGATAAATCCATGTTTGTATTTGATCCTATCTTACTTGCTCGTATTCAGTTTGCCTTTACGATCAGTTTTCACATTGTATTTCCAGCCCTTACCATTGGGTTAGCAAGCTTTCTTGCAATGGTTGAGTGGCGTTGGCTAAAAACCAATGATCACCGCTTTCATGATATTTATAAATTTTGGGTAAAGATTTTTGCAGTGGCCTTTGGGATGGGGGTTGTATCTGGTGTTGTAATGTCCTACCAATTCGGGACTAATTGGTCAGTCTTCTCGGATCGTGTAGCAAATGTACTAGGTCCATTGCTTGGATATGAAGTACTGACGGCATTTTTTCTAGAAGCGTCCTTTCTTGGCATCATGCTCTTTGGTTGGGGTAAAGTTAGCCGGCGTATGCATTTCTTTTCAACCTGTATTGTGGCAATTGGTACACTCATCTCCGCTTTTTGGATTTTAGCTGCCAACAGTTGGATGCAAACCCCACAAGGTTTTGAAATCGGGGCAGATGGCCGTCTGAATCCAACCAGTTGGTTAGAAATTATCTTTAACCCGTCTTTTCCTTATCGTTATCTACACATGGTGACAGCTGCCTATTTGAGTACAGCATTTGTGGTTGGCGGTGTGGGTGCATTTTATTTATGGCGAAAACGTCATACTTCCCAAGCACGCATTATGTTAGGGATGGCAACCATCATGGCTGCGGTGGTTGCGCCTATACAAGTCTTGATTGGCGATCTGCATGGCCTCAATACGCTTGAGTACCAACCTGCTAAAGTAGCGGCGATGGAGGGGCTGTGGAACACTGAAAAAGGTGCAGATTTATTATTATTTGCTCTGCCAGATCAAGACAACGAAATGAATCATCATGAAATCAGAATTCCAAAGCTTGCCAGCTTAATTCTCACACACGATGCTGAAGGTGAAATCAAAGGATTAAAAGAGTGGAAGAAAGAGGATAGGCCGCCCGTAGCATGGGTTTTTTGGTCATTTCGTATCATGGTCGGTTTGGGTGTGTTAATGGTGCTTATTGGTCTTGCCAGTGCGATACAGTATTTCCGTGGAAAACTATTTGAGAGTCGTTTTCTACATGGTTGGTGGATGCTCATGATGCCTTCGGGTTTCATTGCATTGCTGGCAGGTTGGTTTGTGACTGAAATTGGCCGGCAACCTTATACGGCCTATGGAATTATTCGCACTGCAGAGTCAGTCTCTCCTGCTATTTTAGGACCGCAGGTTGCTTGGTCGCTGCTTGCGTTTGTCGTGATGTATACCTTCGTTTTTGGTGCGGGCAGTTATTACATTTTAAAGCTCATTGCTAAAGGAGTCCCTGCAGCCCAAGACAAGGAGCAATATTACAAACACAGTATGGAAGCCTCCATTGTTCACACACCTACGCAAGGGGACACACATGTTTGATTTATCTTCGTCGATAGATTTACCCTTGATTTGGGGTGTATTGATCGCCACCGCTGTTTTTCTTTATGTCTTATTGGATGGTTTTGATTTGGGTATTGGAATCCTTTTTCCTTTTGCGCCCTCAGACAAATGCCGTAATCGCATGATGAATTCGATTGCGCCCTTTTGGGATGGTAATGAAACCTGGTTAGTATTAGGCGGAGGGGGGCTTTTTGCCGCGTTTCCGCTGGCTTACGCTATCTTAATGCCTGCTTTTTATATGCCGATTATCCTCATGTTACTGGGCCTTATCATGAGAGGGGTAGCTTTTGAATTTCGGTTTAAAGCAGAAGGTAGCTCACGTCGTTTATGGGATTACACTTTTCATGTTGGCTCACTGGTCGCTGCGTTCTGTCAGGGAATTATTTTAGGTGCGTTTGTGCAAGGAGTGGCTGTCACCGGACGTCATTTTTCAGGAGGCCCATTTGATTGGGCAACCGGATTCAGCGTCATGACCGGCATTGCAGTTGTGTTTGGTTATGCACTATTGGGCTCAACTTGGCTCGTGATGAAAGCAGAAGACATTACTCAAACATGGGCACGGCAAGTGGCGGCCTACGTGCAAGGATTCGTCGGTATCTTTATGGCTTTAGTCAGTATCAGTATGCCACTGATGAATGCCCAAGTGAGGACCTTCTGGTTTAGTACACCGAATTTTTACTATTTATTATCTATCCCATTATTGACCATAGGGTTATTTTCTTTTTTATGGTTGGATCTGCATCGCGCTAAACGCGAGTATCGTCCATTTTTTCTGAGCATTGCTATTTTTTTAATGGGTTATTTAGGATTAGGCATCAGCATCTATCCCTGGCTTATCCCTTTTAAATATACCCTATGGGATGCAGCGGCATCAGGTCCTGGATTGTCTTTGCTGTTGGTGGGCGTGATACCACTGTTGCCTTTAATTTTAGGCTATACGGGATATTGTTATTATATTTTCCGAGGTAAGACCGATCATGAGCATCACTATTAGACAAGCCATAACATCCTGGTTAGAGGGACATCCTAAAACCAAGCAGTGGTTATGGTTTATGTGCTTATGGGTAGGAGGACTGGTGACTGTAGTCAGTCTTACTTATCCCATTAAATTAGTCGTGCATTATTTAAAATGATAAAAAAGCTGTGAATGCAATGCTTATCTTAAAAATTTTTTCATCAAGATGTGCGGTATAGTGCATTTCTCAAAATAGTCGCCTTCCGTAGTATACTGATTTTTAAGATAGAAATTGACAGCCGAATCACGTGCATGACAGTAAATCCATTCGAATCCTTCTGACTTGGCATATGCCTCACAAAATTTCACCATTTGAGAGCCTAGACCACTACCTCGTAAATTTTCTTTGACAGCGACACGCTGCATTTTGCAATATTCTCCCTCTGGCACCAAGGAAGCCGTGGCAAGCATATCCGATCCCTGTAGACCAACCACATGGATATGATCTTTTTCTTGAGCCAATTCTTCAGGCTGAAACGTGAGACCTAATGGTGTGCGCAATACTGCCTGACGCAACGCAGTTGCAGCGATATACTCAGGAGAGCCATAGGTTACAACTTTAAATACAACGTTGTCATCAAGCATGCGTAAGTTGTCCTCTATAATGCAGCAGGTAGTTCAGCCAAAAAATCATCCACAGCAGATGCTTTGGTTGCCCAAGAGGTCACTAATCGGATAGCAGAATGCTCTGCATCTATTTTTGACCAAACATAAAAACCATAATTGATTTTTAATTGTTCAATGACAGTATTCGGTAAAATAGGAAAAATTTGATTCGTTGAAGAGGCACTCAAAAACGGGTAGCCTTTTTTTCTAATGCCTGCTGACAATTTTTCTGCCATGGCATTGGCATGTTTGGCCAGATCAAAGTATAAATCTTGTTTAAACAATTCAAGAAACTGGGTGCCTAGGATGCGTCCTTTTGCAAGTAATGCACCGCGTTGCTTTAGATGGTATCTAAAGTTTGCTTTGAGCACTGGATTGTTGATAATGATTGCTTCACCTAATAGCGCGCCATTTTTCGTGCCACCGATATAAAACATATCAACAAACTGTGATAACTCGCATAAGGTAATGTCTGATTCAGTAGAGGCAAGTGCCGATCCTAATCGAGCGCCATCCACATAGAGATAGAGTTGGTTTTTTCTACAAGTCTCAGCAATCGCTTGGATTTCTTTTTTTTGATAGATCGTCCCAACTTCTGTGGCTTGAGAAATGAAAACAGCACGAGGTTTTACCATGTGCTCATCAGTATGTGTATCTAGAATATGCTGAATATCTGTAGGTAGAAGCTTCCCATCAGTCACAGGAGTGATGTTGATTTTATGGCCAGTAGCCTCAATTGCTCCCGTTTCATGAACTGAGATATGCCCTGATGCAGGCGCAATCACAGACTCATACGATTGTAACATGGCCGAAAACGCAAGCAGGTTTGCTTGAGTACCACCTGATACAAAATGTATGTCGGCTTCTGGATTGCCTATTTTCTCCTGCAAAAGAGAAACCGCCTCTCTACAAATAGAATCATTGCCATAACCAGGCTCCTGAACCAAATTACTATGGCTTAATGCCGCTAAAATTTGAGGGTGTGCACCCTCCGAGTAATCATTAAAGAAACTATATTGGTAAGGCGCGTCGGTCATGATATCGCCACTTATAGAAAATTGGGTTTGATTATGCGCTTACTGGACTGCAGATCTCTACTAATATGTCATGGAGGTCTTCCACATTAGCAATGTGTTGATTCTAACAGATCCCAAGAGTAGAGTGCTAGATTGCTCTCAATAGAGTGTATTCACTTATTTCATTAGTTTTTCTATGTACAGGCTTCTGCACTCACTCGAATGCCCTCCTCATGGTTAGTTAGGTATCAATCGAACGAAAAGGCGCGGTGTTTTAGAGGGGATAAGTAGTAAGAGGCGTGATAAAATATACGCATACCATCATTATTTCAATATGCTTGAGGCTGGGCCGAGCCTTTTTCTGTAAGAGGTGCTTAATGAACGGTTTACAGCAGCTTAGACTTGAATGTTACAATACTGTCTCAAAAAGCCTGTCATGTCTGAGCAACGAAAAATTACAGAAAATTTTAGCTGATGCCCAGCCAATGCACGAAGGCATCGGCGGAAAATCTGCTTTAATTCAGATCGATAAAACGCGTGTGTTTGTGAAAAAAGTACCTCTCACTGATCTGGAACAGTTACCGCAGAATTTTAACGTTACAGCGAATTTTTTTGAGTTACCACTGTGCTATCAATATGGTATTGGCTCCGCTGGCTTTGGGGCATGGCGCGAGCTTGCAGCACATGTCATGACAACGGATTGGGTGATTACAGGAGAGTGTCTAAATTTCCCCATGATGTACCATTGGCGTATTTTGCCAAGCGGCCCCAATGATCATAATATTAACTATTGGGGTGATATTGAAAAATACTGCCAGTATTGGGAAAATTCAAGTGCTATTCGTCAGCGTGTGGAAGCAATCAATCAAGCGTCAACGCATATTGCCTTGTTTTTGGAGTATGTGCCACAAAATCTACATGAGTGGTTAAGTGCTCAAATTGCTAAAGGGGGGCATGCTGCTGAGTCAGCGGCTGTATTTGTAGAGAAACAGTTAAAAATCACAAACGCCTATATGAATGCACACGGACTGATGCATTTTGATGCGCACTTTGAAAACATACTCACTGATGGTGAGCTGCTGTATTTGAGTGATTTTGGTTTGGCATTATCAGATAGATTTAACCTCACAACAGCAGAAGTTGAGTTTTTAAAACATCATCAAACCTATGACCAGGCTTGTGCTGCGGTAAACTTACTGCACTGTATCGTCACCTCATTTTTTGGCAAAGAAAGATGGGAAATTCAACTGCAAGAGTATGAAAACATGGTAAGTGAGTACAGTAATACATTGCCTACGATTGCCACTATGATTAAACGCTATGCTCCGATTGCGTTAATCATGCATCATTTTTTCCAGAAACTTCAAAAAGAAAGCAAAGCGACGTTATATCCTGCAGTACAATTAGAAAAATTGCTCATAATGCGCTAATTGCAGATAATATACCCAAGATCCTTGTTTTTTCCAAAAGAAGATGATTCTCAGGGAATGAAACTAAGCATTTTTCTATAAAGGAAGAGAATGATGAAGCCCGAATCAATGCCAACCAATGACAATCTGCATCAAGAAATTATTCAATGGGCTTGCAAATGCCTTGCATCTCTTGGGTATAGACTAAAAAACGATCTTCCAGAAAATGTGAAAAATACACCTTGGTCTTATGTGGCTCGCTTTGAAACAACGGATGGTTACATTTATTTGAAGTACATGCCAAAGCTGATTGCATTGGAGGCTAGTATTATTCAAATTTTGCGTGATACATTTCATGCCACTGTCCCCATTGTTATCGCACACAATACTGAATTGAGTTGCTTCTTAATGAAAGACGCAGGCAGATCATTGCGAGAACTTCTAAAAGAGAAATTTGATGCAACATTGCTTTGTAAAGCGATTGATCAATTTACAGCGCTGCAATTGGCTGTTGCAGATCGTGTGGATGTTTTGCTTGAGATTGGAGTTCCTGATTGGCGGCTGAATAAATTGCCCGACTTATTCAGGAATGTGATTTCACAAAAAGATTTACTGATAGCAGATGGGTTGTCGGAAGCGGAGGTTAATGATCTAGAAGTGCTATTTCCAAAGGTTGTTTATTTATGTCAAAAATTATCTGACTACGCTATCAAGCAAACCATGGTTCAGCCTGATTTTAATGACAATAATAATCTTATAGACGATAAATCGCAAAATATCACTCTCATTGATCTGGGTGAAATAGCAATTTCTCACCCATTTTTCTCGCTGATAAATTGTTTGCATGTAATAAAGAAACATCATGCACTCACAGATAAAGATGGTACGTATCTGAGGATAAAGGATGCTTGTCTTAAAAATTATATGCATTTTGAATCTAAAGAAAATTTATCAGATGCTTTTTCGATGGCACATGTATTATGGTTTGTTTATGACATATGTGCCCAATACAGGCTAATGATCGCATGTGGCACCGCTAGAATTGTGTCATTTCAACAGGGAAAACTCTGTAATTTATTGAAAGAATTTACGGCCAAATGTATTACGATTGACGAGTTATATAAATAATATACTTTTATCGATTTCATTTAAGGCGTTGTTATCATCGTCAGCTCGCATAACGGGCCGGCACAGAGACCGGCCCCTACATTTTATGTATGTTCCGGTTGCTCGCGACTTGATGCCTAGCGTCAAATCAAATCGCTTTGAATAGATACCCAAGATACTCCAAAATACCTGTTTCTAGCTGCCCGAGTTTACCCAGCTGAAGCCTTCTTCGCCTCGCAATAGTGTTGACTATTTCTCGGCTCAGAAGACTGCATCTGGTTAAATTCGCTTTGCTATAAACGACGCATTTTGAAGTTTCTTGGGTATAACCATTAAATTGTCTCTAAAAGCGCCTGGCCTAAGTTTGAAAACTTATGGTAAAATTAGGGTTCTTATGGGAAAATATTTATTTATATAGCTGACAAATGATCTTGAATTATATAGAAAATCCCCGGGCTGTTTATAAGCGCCTTTTAACTTATGTGAAACCCTATTGGGTTATCTTTATGTTAGCCATGATCGGTAATGTGTTTTATGGCCTAGTAGACGCTGCTTTCGTGAAATTATTGCAGCCATTGCTTGATAAGGGATTTGTGGCGCGCGATCAGTCATTCATCCGCATGGTCCCTTATTTATTGATTGGCATGTTTTTGATTCGGGGTATAGCGAGCTTTATGTCCTCCTATTGCATGGGTTGGGTAGGGCGCCAAGTTATCTTAGTCTTTCGCCAAAAAATGTTTCAAAAGCTCTTAAAGTTACCTGCACGTTTTTATGATCACACTACCTCTGGCGAGTTACTGTCACGCATCACTTATAATGTAGAGCAGGTGGCAGCAGCCAGCTCGGAAGCACTCACCGTCATTGTGCGTGAAGGCTTTGCGGCCATTGGGCTGATTATCGTCATGCTGACAGTCAACTGGCGTTTAACGTGTTTATTTTTCTTTATGATTCCTCTGATGGCCATGTTATTTGCGCATGCCTCTAAGCGTTTACGTGGTACAAGCACAAAAGTGCAAGGCTCCATGGGGAATGTTGCGCATACCGTAGAGGAAGTGCTTGAAGGCTATAAAGAGGTCAAAGCATTTGGTGGACAGGCCTATGAAATCGCGCGATTTGATGTTGCCACCCAAGCCAATCGTCATCAAGAAATGCGCTTAATTCGCATCGATGGGATTTTAATGCCGTTGATCCAAGTTGTAGCGGCATTTGGTTTGGCGGGTACGATTTATTTGGCAACGCTGCCAACCGATCATTTTTTAAATACAGCTATCACACCGGGTGGTTTTGCTACCATCGTCTCTAGCATGGTTGCTTTGCTACGTCCGATCAAACAATTAACTAAAATTAATGGCACGATTCAGCGCGGTATTGCTGGTGCGGCCAGTATTTTTGAATTGTTAGATTTAGAAGAGGAAAGTGACACAGGCACTCGCACATTGACACGCGCTAAAGGGCACATTGTTTTTGACCGCGTGTGCTTTCAATATGACAGTAGCAATCAGCCTGTGTTAAATCAGATTTCTTTTGAAGTACAGCCAGGCAAAATTGTTGCCATCGTAGGGCGCTCTGGTAGTGGTAAGTCTACCTTAGTAAATTTACTGCCTCGTTTTTATGAAATCGGCAGTGGGCAGATTACAATAGACGGGATTCCTTTAGATCAGCTTAAGCTCGAAAATTTACGTGAACAGTTTAGTATCGTTACTCAGCATGTGACGTTGTTTAATGATACTGTGGCCAACAACATCGCCTATGGGAAATCAAACATCAGCATTTCAGAAGTTCGCGAGGCAGCTAAGTCTGCGTATGCATTAGAGTTTATTGAGCAATTGCCGCAAGGTTTTGAGACCATCATTGGTGAAAATGGTGTCCGTCTTTCAGGCGGACAACGTCAACGGCTGGCGATTGCGCGCGCAATTTTGAAAAAAGCGCCTATTTTAATTTTAGATGAAGCAACCTCCGCCTTAGATACCGAATCAGAGCGTTATATTCAGCAAGCTTTGGATACTTTGATGAAAAAGTGCACCACGCTAGTGATTGCACATCGCTTATCTACCATAGAAAATGCCAACACCATTGTGGTTTTAGATCATGGAGAGGTGAAAGAATCCGGTTCGCATGCGGCCTTGCTTGAACGTCAAGGACTCTATGCGTCTTTGAGACAATTACAATACGACAACAAGGAAACTGACTAGGGCATGCTAGGTATTAAAGCACAACGTACTAAATTAGCACAGCATTGGTTGCAGGTAAGCTATCAATCTAACAATTGGCTGTCTTATTTTCGACCCTTATCTTGGTTGTATGCCGCCATTGTGACCATGCGACGTCACTGTTATCAAGCAGGCCTGTTAAAACAAACCCAGTTTCCAGTACCTGTGATTGTGGTCGGGAATGTCACTTTAGGTGGAACAGGTAAAACCCCCATTGTGATCTGGTTAGCGCGTTATCTCAAAGCCCGAGGGTTTAAACCAGGCATTGTTTCTCGTGGATATGGTTCTAAAGCACGTTTATATCCTTTACGGCTGACACCCAATGCAGATCCTACTTATGTAGGTGATGAGCCCTATTTGATTTATCAACGTACCCAGTGTCCCACTGTGGTTGACCCAAATCGCGTACAGGCTGTACAGACTTTATTGCAGAATGATCCCGTGGATTTGATCATTGCCGATGATGGATTACAGCATTATGCCTTAGGGCGCACAGTAGAGATTGCGGTGATCGATGGAGAGCGGCGCTTAGGTAATGGCTATTGCTTACCCGCTGGCCCACTACGTGAGCCTAAAAGCCGTTTACAACAGGTAGACATGGTCGTGTGCCATGGTAATGAGCCTGAACTGAATGAATGGCAAATGCAGTTGCAACCACAAGATTTATTACAGCCGATTGGGGATGGTGAGCCTACGCCATTGTCGCGCTTTGTGGGTAAACGTGTGCATGCAGTTGCAGGGATTGG